>NZ_JBCLUZ010000025.1:0-31651 GCF_039548395.1 Luteimonas changyuni | reverse complement strand
ATATTCCGCCGATACTCCCCACCCACATCATAAAGCGCATGGCTGATCTGCCCCAGGCTATGCGTCTTCACCGCCTCCATCAGCGCCTCGAACACATTGCGCCTCTCCCGCGCCGTGTTCTGAAGGTACGCGAGGCCATGGCCGTCATGCACCATCTCCGGCTCTTCATCCGCCGCCGCCTGATGCGCGTGTGACGTCTCGCCCACCGGCGCCAGGGCGTTGCGCTCCTGCTGCCACAGCTCCACGTTGGCGATCTGCTGGCCCTTCTCTTCTTCCGTGCTGCGGATCAGTTCGATCTCGGTGGCGATCTCGCCAGCGTGCTCCTTCGGCAGGAACGTGTTCACGCCCACCAGCGGCAGGCTGCCGTCGTGCTTCTTGTGCTCGTAGTACAGGCTCTCTTCCTGGATTTTGCCGCGCTGGTACATGGTGTCCATGGCACCCAGCACACCGCCGCGCTCGCTGATGGCTTCGAACTCCTTGTACACGGCCTCTTCCACCATGCCGGTCAGGTAGTCGACGGCAAAGCTGCCCTGCCAGGGGTTCTCGATGAAGTTGAGCCCCAACTCCTTGTTGATGATCATCTGGATGGCCACGGCGCGGCGCACGCTTTCTTCGGTGGGCGTGGTGATGGCTTCGTCGTAGGCGTTGGTGTGCAGGCTGTTGGCGTTGTCGAACAGGGCGTACAGGGCCTGCAGGGTGGTGCGGATGTCGTTGAACTGGATCTCCTGCGCGTGCAGGCTCCGGCCGCTGGTCTGGATGTGGTACTTCATCATCTGGCTGCGGTCGTTGGCGCCGTAGCGCTCGCGCATGGCGCGCGCCCAGATGCGGCGGGCCACGCGGCCGATGACGGTGTACTCGGGGTCCATGCCGTTGGAGAAGAAGAACGACAGGTTGGGCGCGAAGTCGTCGATCTTCATGCCGCGCGCCAGGTAGTACTCGACGATGGTGAAGCCGTTGCTGAGCGTAAAGGCCAGCTGGCTGATCGGGTTCGCGCCGGCTTCGGCGATGTGATAGCCGGAGATCGACACCGAGTAGAAGTTGCGGACCTTCTGGTCGACGAAGTACTGCTGGATGTCGCCCATCATGCGCAGGGCGAATTCGGTGCTGAAGATGCAGGTGTTCTGCGCCTGGTCCTCTTTCAGGATGTCGGCCTGCACGGTGCCGCGCACGGTGGCCAGCGTCTCGGCCTTGATGCGGGCGTAGGTGTCGGCGTCCACCAGCTGGTCGCCGGTCATGCCGAGGAAGGCCAGGCCCAGGCCGTCGTTGGTGGGCGGCAGCTCGCCGTAGTACTTCGGGCGCTCGCGACCTTCGAAGAAGTCGTCGATCTTCTGCTGCGCGTCGGCCCAGCGGGCGTCGTCGGCCTTGAGGTACTTCTCCACCTGCTGGTCGATGGCGCAGTTCATGAACATCGCCAGGATCATCGGCGCGGGGCCGTTGATCGTCATCGAGACGCTGGTGGTGGGCGCGCACAGGTCGAAGCCGGAGTACAGCTTCTTCATGTCGTCCAGCGTCGGGATGTTGACGCCGGAGTTGCCGATCTTGCCGTAGATGTCCGGGCGCGGCGCGGGGTCCTCGCCGTACAGGGTGACGCTGTCGAAGGCGGTGGACAGGCGTGCGGCGGGCTGGCCGACCGAGAGGTAATGGAAGCGGCGGTTGGTGCGCTCGGGCGTGCCCTCGCCGGCGAACATGCGGATCGGGTCCTCGCCGGTGCGGCGGTAGGGGTACACGCCGCCGGTGTAGGGGTAGCTGCCCGGCAGATTCTCCTTGCCCAGGAACACCAGCAGCTCGCCCCAGCTCTTGTAGGTGGGGGCGGCGATTTTCGGGATCGGCTGGTGGCTGAGGGATTCGCGGTAGTTCTCGACGCGGATGGACTTGTTGCGGACCTGGTATTCGGTGACTTCGTCGGTGATGGACTTGAGGCGCGCGGGCCAGTCGCGGAGGTTACGGAGGTTTTCGCTGGTCAGCGACTGCACGGCGTCGTTGTAGCGCTGGCGCAGGGTCAGGAGAGTGCGGTCCCCCTCACCCACCAGGTCGTCGCCGCTGTAGAGGTCCAGGGCCTTGGGGAGCTTGTCGTCGCCGAGCTCGTGCAGGGACTGCCAGAAGGACTGGGCGCGGTCGGCGGCTTCGGCCTGCTTTTCGATGCTCGCGTTGATCGCCCTGCCCTGCTCGGCGATCTCGGCCAGGTAGCGGATGCGGGCGCCGGGGATGAGGACGGTGGCGCGGGGTTCGCGCAGGCTGGTGTCGACGCTGGGATTGAAGTCGCAGCGCGCACCTGCTCCTGCAGGCTTCGCGGCTATAGCCGCCCCCACAGTCGCTTCGCCGAGGACTTTTTCGCGCAGCAGTCGGCACAGGTTGGCGAACATCCAGCTCACGCCGGGGTCGTTGAACTGGCTGGCGATCGTCGGATACACCGGCACGTCTTCGTCGGCCGTCTGGAACGCGACGCGGTTGCGCTTCCACTGCTTGCGGATGTCACGCAGGGCGTCTTCGGCGCCGCGCTTGTCGTACTTGTTGAGCACGATCAGCTCGGCGTAGTCGATCATGTCGATCTTCTCGAGCTGGCTGGCCGCGCCGTAGTCGCTGGTCATGACGTACATCGGGAAGTCGACGAGATCCACGATCTCGGAGTCCGACTGGCCGATGCCGGCGGTCTCCACGATCACCAGGTCGTAGCCCAGGCCCTTGAGGAAGCCGATGCAGTCCTTCAGCACGGCATTGGTCGCGACATTCTGGCGGCGCGTGGCCATGGAACGCATGTACACGCGGTGCGAGCGCAGCGAGTTCATGCGGATGCGGTCGCCCAGCAGCGCGCCGCCGGTGCGGCGGCGGGTCGGGTCCACCGAGACCACGGCGATGCGCATCTGCGGGAAGTGGGCGAGGAAGCGGTTCAGGAGTTCGTCGGTCACCGAGCTTTTGCCCGCGCCGCCGGTGCCGGTGATGCCGATCACGGGCGCCGCCTTGCCGACCGAGGCCCACTGCTTGCGCAGCAGGGCCAGCTCGGATTCGGAGTGCACGCCGTCTTCCAGCGCGCTCAGCACGCGGCCGATGGCGATCTCGTCCTCCAGCGCCGGGCGGGTGGTGGCGACCGGGGCCGCTTCCGCCGCGCGGGCATCGCGGGCGCCGGACACGCGCGCCACCACGTCCTCGATCATCTCCACCAGGCCCAGCTTCATGCCGTCGTTGGGGTGGTAGATGCGCTCGACACCGTAGGCCTCGAGCTCGCGGATCTCCTCCGGGGTGATCGTGCCGCCGCCGCCGCCGACCACGCGGATATGGCCGGCATCGCGCTCGCGCAGCATGTCGACCATGTACTTCATGTACTCGACGTGGCCGCCCTGGTAGCTGGACAGGGCGATGCCGTCGGCGTCTTCCTGCAGCGCCGCGCGCACCACGTCTTCCACCGAGCGGTTGTGGCCGAGGTGGATCACCTCCGCGCCCTGCGCCTGGATCAGGCGCCGCATGATGTTGATCGCGGCGTCATGGCCGTCGAACAGGCTGGCGGCGGTGACGAAGCGCAGCGGCGGCCGGGACTCGGCGCTCGCAGCGGCAGTGGCGGGATGGGCTTGGCTGGCGGGGGTGCTCATGCTGCACTCGACTGCTTGGATCGGATTCCGCGATTGTAGCGTCGCCCGGCCGCACCCCTGTACCCGCCGCCTTGTGGAGCAGCTATAGCCGCGATCCCGACCCCGCCTCGCCTGCTAATCCAGCTCCGCCAACCCCTCCAACACCCGACCGCGATGGCTCTCCATCGCCCCTGCCGTCCGCTTCACGTCCACCTCCGCATCCACCGCCGCATGCCCGAGGATGAACGCGATCAAGGCCTGCACCGTCGCCGGATCATCATCGAAGCCCCCATGCGTGGTTGCCCGTGACGCCCCGGCATCGCCCAGCGGCCTGTCGTTCGGCGCCTGCACCCACGCCAGCCGCCCGCGGGTGATCAGCTCGCGCACACGCTCGTGGCCCCAGGCCTGGTCGGCGGGCGTGGCCGCCGCGATGAAGCGCGCCATGCCGGCGATCGGGGTGCCCTGGCGCAGGCGGTTGTCGATCCAGCTGCGCGGCTGCTTCTCGAACGCGCGCGCCACCAGGTACAGCAGCGACTTGTTGTAGATGCGCAGGCAGTGGTCGTCGCGCTCGGCGCTGTCGGTGAGGGTGAACAATGCGGCGCGCGCGACCTGGCGGGAACTGATCGCCGGGACATAGGCCTGGATGAAGGTGTCCATGTCGACCGCCGGCGCCCACAGGGTCAGGCTGGCCAGCCGCCCGCCCATGCCGAGCATGCCGCGCGCGGGCCCGCCGATGACCTGGCCGGGGCGCGTGAACAGCTGCACCAGCGGCGCCATCAGGATGCTGCCTGCGCTGTGCGCGGCGATGTGGATCTCGACCGAGGGATCCTCGCGCCGCCACTCATCCAGCAGGCGCGCGACCTGCGCGGCGCCGCCGTGTTCGATGGTGCCGCCGCCGGCCTGCAGGCGCACGGCGGTGGTGGCGAGCAGCGCGTTCTCCTTCATCTCGTCCCACATCAGCTTGCCGCCGATGGCGCGGGCCAGGGGTTCGATGGTGTCGTCGAGGCGGTCGAGCAGGAGGTCGCGGGCCTTGTCGAACAGGCCTTCGCTGCGTGGACGCGCGGCATCCTTCAGGATGTTGCCGAGCGTGCTCCAAAGGTCGGTCTTCCAGACGAAGCACAGCGGGTAGATCTCCTCGCGCAGCATGGCCTCGCGGTACTCGGCCACGCGCTGGATGGCGGCCTCCTCCGGCACCAGGCCGCCGTGCGCGTACAGCAGCACGCGCTTCTTCTTCCAGCCGGCGGTGGCCGCGCGCATGTCGCGGCGCACGATGTTGCGGACGTCGTCCTGGGTGCAGGCGAAGCGGCCCTCGCAGCGCAGCGCGCCGTTGTTGCCCAGGCTGACGATGTGCGGGCGCAGGTCGGCCTGCGAATAGCCGACCGACTGCCGGCCCAGCGGCGAGTTGCTGACCGCCACCGAGCTGGCGCGATCGAACTCCACCGGCACCGCCAGGCGCGCGACCCAGACATCGCTGCCGCGTTCCAGCCATTCGTCGTAGCTGACGTGGCCATGGCCGCCGCGGCCCCAGCGTGTGCCCCAGGAATTCTGGATCCAGAAGCCGTTGCGGTCGTAGCCGACCACGGCGAAGGCGTGCCAGCCGACGATCGGCTGCCGCGCCCAGGCGATGCGGCCGCTGTCGGGCGGTGCGTGCCAGCCTTCGTGCACGGCGGCCGAGGCGTAGAGCACGCCGGTTTCGGCGAAGGCGGCGTGCATGGCGACCAGGTCGCGGTGGTTCACGCGGGCATAGGCGCCGAGCGGATTGCGCAGGGCATCGCGCGCGCGTTCGTCGGTATAGGACTCGACGTGCAGGCCGGGCGTCCACGGCCAGAGTTCATCGGCGCAGACGCCGTGGCGGTGCCAGGCCTTCATCGCGCCGCGGCAGCTGGAGCCGGAATAGCCCTCGCCTTCCCACTCGTCGTAGCGGCGGGCCATGTCGTAGAGCATGCGGGTGCTGACGATGCCGGGGTCGGCGTCCGGGCGCCGCCGGCGCAGCAGCGCGTGGGCGACGGTGGCCAGGCCGAAGGCGGTGCAGGCACCGTCGTCGCCCTGGTCGAGCACGGGCACGCCCTGTTCGAGGAAGTGCTCCAGCGGTGACAGCGTGGGCACGTCGACCAGGGTGGGCTCGAACATGCGGTCGCGGAAGTCGGCAGTATCGGGCCGGGCGTCGAAGAGCCGGCGGGTGCCGGTGTTGAAGCCCGCGATCGCGGGCGGTACAGCGGGTGTGGACACGGCCATGCCGGGACTCTCCCTCGTCTACCTCAGCCAACCCCCTGGTAGGAGCAGCTATAGCTGCGACCCCGGTGTCCCGCAAGCCCGGGCCGCGCCGGGGCCCTGGGAATCGCAGCTATAGCTGCTCCTGCAAAAAGCACTAAAGTGCGGCAATTCGGGAGATGGGGGTGGCGGTGATCACACGGGCACGGCGCATCGCGCTCTGGGGGGCGTTCTCGCTGCTGGTGCTGGTCGGCAGCGGCCTGCTGCTGGCCGACCACCTGACGCCGCCCAACACGGGCGAGCCCTCGTACACCCTGCCCGTGGCCGCGGACCACACCGAGCTCGACCGCGAACTCGTGCCGCTGCTGGCGCGCAACCCCGGCAAGACCGGGGCGCTGACCCTGGTCGACGGCATCGACGCTTTCGCCGCGCGCGCGATGTCGGCGCGGCAGGCCGGCCGCAGCCTGGACCTGCAGTACTACATCTGGCACGACGACCTCACCGGCCGCCTGCTCGCGCGCGAGGCCTGGCAGGCGGCGGAGCGCGGGGTGCGTGTGCGCCTGCTGCTCGACGACATCAACGCCGGCGGCAAGGACATGCCGCTGCTGGTGTTCGACGGGCATCCGAACATCGAGGTGCGCCTGTACAACCCCTTCCGCAACCGCAGCGGCATCGCGCGGCTGCTGGAAATGCTGCAGCGCGGCTTCAGCCTCAACCACCGCATGCACAACAAGGCCTGGATCGCCGACGGCCGGGTGGCGATCGTGGGCGGGCGCAACGTCGGGCTGGAGTATTTCAGCGCGTCGGAAAGCAGCAACTTCCACGACCTCGACCTGCTGCTGTTCGGCCCGGAGGTGGCGAGTGCAAGCGCGATCTTCGACGCGTTCTGGAACAGCGAGGCCGTGGTGCCGCTGTCCGACCTCGGACACCTGGGCATGGACGACATCCGCGCCGTGGCCGGGGCCATCGGCGGCGAGGCGCGCACGCCGGCGGCGCAGCGCTACCTGCAGCGGGTGGACAACTCGCCGAACGTGCGTGCCTACCTTGACGAGACGCTGTCGCCGCACTGGAGCGATCGCATCCGCGTCGTCTCCGACCCGCCGGTGAAACGTGCCCACGACGACACCACGGGCTGGCTGGTGGAGCACGTCGACGCCAGCCTGCGCGGCGCGGAGCGTGCGGCGCTGCTGGTGTCGCCCTACTTCGTCCCGGGCGACGGGACCTCCGACATGCTCACCGGCCTGGCCGCGGACGGCGCGCACGTGGGCGTGATCACCAACTCGCTGGCCGCCAACGACGTGGTGGCCGTGCACGGCGGCTATGCGAAATACCGCAAGCGGCTGCTCGCCGGCGGCGTGCACCTGTACGAGCTGCGCCCCGAGTCCGCGGCGGGCCACGACGCGGCTGACGAAACCGCCGATGCGCGGCCGCGCGCCAGCCCCGTCGGCAGCAGCGGCGCCAGCCTGCACACCAAGGCCTTCCTGGTGGACGACACCCACGGCTTCATCGGCTCCTACAACCTCGACCCGCGCTCGGCGTACCTGAATACCGAGATGGGCGTGTTCTTCGACGATGCCGGCCTGGCGGCCGACCTGCGCGCGGAATACCTGCACCTGGCGGGGCCGGCCATGAGCTGGAAGGTGGGCCTGGACGGCGGCGGCGACCTGGCCTGGCTGGACGCCGCCGGACCCGAGCCGCGCCTGCTGCACAGCGAACCCGAAGCCAGCCGCTGGCGACGCCTGCAGGCCCTCGTCTTCCGCTGGCTCCCCGTCGAATCGCAGCTGTAGCTGTAGCCGCCCTGCCGCGACTGGGGACTGGTCGCAGTCCGGATCGCAGCTATAGCTGCTCCCACAGGTTTCACGGCGGGTCGCGGGCCGCGAAATGTTGCGCTGCCGCATCCACCACCACGGGCAATTGACCGGGCAGCGGCGTAGAATGCCGCGGCTGTCGCACGCCGTTTGTGACGTCGGGCGATCCTGGCGACTGATACAAATCAGCAACTTACCTAAACCACCGGCCGCCGGCCGCGCTCAGCGCGGTGACGTGCGCCGGCTGCGGAGTCCGGAATGATCTTTGAGCATCTCGATACCTACGGCCACGAGCAGGTCGTGTTCTGCCACAACAAGGACGCGGGCCTGAAGGCCATCATCGCCATCCACAACACCGTGCTGGGGCCGGCGCTGGGCGGCACCCGCATGTGGCCCTACAAGAGCGAGGCCGAGGCGCTCAACGACGTGCTGCGCCTGTCGCGTGGCATGACCTACAAGAACGCGGTCGCCGGCCTCGACATCGGCGGCGGCAAGGCCGTCATCATCGGCAACCCGGCCACCGACAAGTCCGAAGCGCTGTTCCGCGCCTTCGGCCAGGCCGTGCAGTCGCTGGGCGGTCGCTACATCACCGCCGAGGACGTCGGCATCGACGTCAACGACATGGAATACGTGTACCGCGAGACCGAGTTCGTGACCGGCGTGCACCAGGTGCACGGCGGTTCGGGCGACCCCTCGCCGTTCACCGCCTACGGCACGCTGCAGGGCCTGATGGCCGCGCTGAACGCGAAGTTCGGTGATGAGGAAGTCGGCAAGTACAGCCACGCCGTGCAGGGCCTCGGCCACGTCGGCATGGAGTACGTGAAGCTGCTCAAGGAGCGCGGCGCGAAGATCTTCGTCACCGACATCAACCAGGCGCTGGTCGACAAGGCCGTGAACGAATACGGCTGCGAGGCCGTGGGCCTGGACGAGATCTACGACGTCGACGCCGACGTGTACTCGCCCTGCGCCCTGGGCGGCACCGTCAACGAAGAGACCCTGCCGCGCCTGAAGGCGAAGATCATCTGCGGCTCGGCCAACAACCAGCTGGCCAACAACGCGATCGGCGACGAAGTCGAGAAACGCGGCATCCTGTATGCGCCGGACTACGCGGTCAACGCCGGCGGCGTGATGAACGTGGCGCTGGAGATGACCGGCTACAACCGCGAGCGCGCCATGCGCCAGATGCGTTCGATCTACCACAACGTGTCGCGCATCTTCGAGATCGCCAAGCGCGACGGCATCCCGACCTACAAGGCCGCCGACCGCATGGCCGAAGAGCGCATCGAGGTCATGGGCAAGCTCAAGCTGCCGATGGGCCGCACCACGCCGCGCTTCCACGGCCGCATCCGCGGCGGCGCGTAAGCAGCCGCGATTTCGACAAGACGACGGGGCCTGGCGCCCCGTCGTTGTTTCAGCACACCGGGCCGCGCGCAGGATGCGCCGGTCGCACTGTATGGAGTCACCGACATGCGCACCTTCCCCCTGGGCGAAGAGCTCGACGCACTGCGCGAGGCCGTCCGCCGCTTCGCCGCGGCCGAGATCGCCCCGATCGCCGAAGCCGTGGACCGCGACAACGCCTTCCCGCAGGAACTGTGGCCGAAGCTGGGCGAGATGGGCCTGCTCGGCCTGACCGTGCCCGGCGAATACGGCGGCAGCGAAATGGGCTACCTGGCCCACCTGGTGGCGATGGAAGAGATTTCGCGCGCCTCGGGTTCGATCGGCCTGAGCTACGGCGCGCACTCCAACCTCTGCGTCAACAACCTGCACCACAACGGCAGCGCCGCGCAGCGCGCGAAGTACCTGCCGAAGCTGTGCAGCGGCGAATGGAAGGGCGCGCTGGCGATGAGCGAGCCGGGCGCGGGCTCCGACGTGGTCGGTTCGATGGCCTGCCGCGCCGAGCTACGTGGCGACACGTGGGTCGCCAACGGCAACAAGATGTGGATCACCAACGGCCCCGAGGCCGACGTGCTGATCGTCTACATGCGCACCGCGGGCAAGGAGGCAGGCAGCCGCTCGATGACCGCGTTCATCGTCGAACGTGGCATGAAGGGCTTCAGCACCGCGCAGAAGCTGGACAAGCTCGGGATGCGCGGCAGCAACACCTGCGAGCTGGTGTTCGAGAACTGCGAAATCCCGGCCGAAAACGTGCTGGGCGAGGTCAACCAGGGCGTGAAGGTGCTGATGAGCGGCCTGGACACCGAGCGCCTGGTGCTGAGCGGCGGGCCGATCGGCCTGATGCAGGCCGCGCTGGATGCCGCCCTGCCCTACGTCCGCGAGCGCCGCCAGTTCGACGCCGCCATCGGCACCTTCGGCATCATGCAGGCCAAGATCGCCGACATGTACACCGCGCTGCAGTCATCGCGCGCCTACGCCTACCAGGTGGCGCGCGACTACGACGCCGGCCACCGCTCGCGCATCGACCCGGCCAGCTGCCTGCTGCACGCGTCCGAGGCCGCGGTGCAGGTGGCGCTGGAAGGCATCCAGGCGCTGGGTGGCAACGGCTACATCAACGAGTACCCGACCGGGCGGATCCTGCGCGACGCCAAGCTGTACGCGATCGGCGCCGGCACCAACGAGATCCGCCGCATGCTGATCGGCCGCGAACTCTTCGAAGGCCGGGGCTGAGGGACTTATGTCTTTGTAGGAGCAGCTATAGCTGCGACTCCGGACACCGCGACTCTGGGAAAGCAGCTACTTTCGTGGGAGCCGCCTTTGTGGGAGCGGCCTATAGCCGCGAATGCAGACCCCGGCGGCGGCCTTCGCGGCTATAGCCGCTCCCACAAAGGCAGCTCCGAAGACAGCCCGGAAGACCTCCACAAGGGCGGAGCCTGGTCAGACCAATGGCCGGTGGCGGTGGCATGCTGCAGTGCGATAATGGCCGCACACATCCACTCTGGAGTCTTCCCATGACCGACGTCGTCATCGTGGGTGCCAAGCGCACCGCCATCGGTTCCATGCTTGGCCAGTTCACCGGCGTCCCCACCCCCACCCTCGGCGCCGCTGCGATCGAAGGCGCGCTCGCCCACGGTGGCGTGGCCGCCGACCAGGTCGATGAAGTGATCATGGGCTGCGTACTGCCGGCAGGCCTCGGCCAGGCGCCCGCACGCCAGGCGTCGCGCGCCTCGGGGATCCCGGACGCCGCCGGCGCCACCACCATCAACAAGGTCTGCGGCTCGGGCATGAAGGCGATCATGCTCGCCACCGACATCATCAAGGCCGGCTCGGCCAGGGTGGTCGTGGCCGGCGGCATGGAGTCGATGACCAACGCGCCGCACCTGCTCAACGGCTCGCGCACCGGCATCCGCTACGGCACCGCGCAGTTCCTCGACCACATGGCCCATGACGGCCTGACCAACCCGGACGACGGCCAGGCCATGGGCGTGTTCGGCGATGCCACCTGCGCCAAGTTCGGCTTCTCGCGCGAGGCCGTCGACGCGTTTTCGGCCGAGAGCGCGCGCCGCGCTCAGAAGGCGATCGCCGACGGCACGTTCAAGGACGAGATCGCCCCGGTGACGGTCAAGACCCGCAAGGGCGAGGTGGTGGCCGATACCGACGAAGAGCCGGGCAAGGTCAACCTGGAGAAGATTCCGAGCCTGCGCGCGGCCTTTGGCAAGGAGGGCGTGCTGACCGCGGCCTCGTCGTCGAAGATCTCCGACGGCGCCGCCGCCACCGTGCTGATGTCGGCCGAAGAAGCCGCGAGCCGCGGCCTGCAGCCGCTGGCGCGCATCGTCGCCCACGCCACCCATGCCCAGGCCCCGGAGTGGTTCACCACCGCGCCCATCCAGGCGATCACCAACGTACTGGACAAGGCCGGCTGGAAGATCGAGGACGTGGACCTGTTCGAGATCAACGAAGCCTTTTCGGTCGTGGCCATGGCGCCGATGCAGGAGCTGGGCATTCCCCACGAGCGCTTGAACGTCAACGGCGGCGCGGTCGCGCTGGGCCATCCGATCGGAGCCAGCGGCGCCCGCCTGGTGGTGACCCTGCTGCACGCCCTGAAGGCGCGCGGCGGAAAGCGCGGCGTGGCATCGCTGTGCATCGGCGGCGGCGAGGCCACGGCGATCGCGGTCGAGCTGGCCTGAACCCCGGCGGCGGCCGTTAACGCGGTCTTTACAAGTCCGGATTCAAACTATCGCTTGACAGTCGTTCGAGGCTTGTCATCATGCTATCCGGCGCACCTGTGTGCGTTCACCAATTTCACGACGAGGAATGTATCAATGAGCATCAACAAGCTGCTGATCGCGCTGACGCTGGGCCTGGGTCTGGCCGCCTGCTCGAACACTGACCAGGCTGCCAACGCCGCCGCCGACGCCGCCGAGGCCGCTGACCAGGCTGCCGCCGACGCCGCGCTGGCCGGTACCACTGCCGCCGACGCCGCTGCCGAAAGCGCCGCCGCTGCTGCCGACGCCGCCGCTGACGCCGCTGCCGACGCCGCTGTTGCGGTCGACGGCGAGGCTGCCGACGCCGCTGCCGACGTTGCCGGCGCCGCCGCCGACGCCGCCGACGAAGCTGCCGAAGCCACCGAAGAAGCTGCCGACGAGGTCACGGACGGCCAGTAACAGCGGCTGCTCCACTGCTCCAAGGCACCACGCAAGACCGGAGAGCCGCTGGATTCCAGCGGCTTTTCCGTATCCACCGCCGGCTGAGACGCCGGTCCCTTCGATGACAAGGAACCTATCAATCATGAAGATGAAGACCGCACTTCTCGTTGCCGCATGCACGCTGGCCATGGCCGCTTGCCAGAACGACACCGCCACCGCGCAGCAGGAGGCCAGCGAGGCCGAAGCCGCCATGGAGCGTGCCGGTGACGCCACCCGTGACGCCGCATCCGCCGCCGGCGATGCCGCTTCCGAAGGTTGGGACGCAGCCGCCGCCGCGACCGGCGAAGCCGCCGCGGAAGCCGAGGCCGCTGCCGATGAAGCCGCCGCCGACGCCGAAGCCGCCGCGCGCAACATGACCGAAGAGGCGCGGGCTGCCGCAGCCGAGGCCGAGGCCGCTTCGCGCGAAGCGACCGCAGACGCCCTGGACAACGCGTCCGAAGCCGCCGACAACGCCGCGGACGACGTCCGCAACTGATCGACGCGCAGCATCCGACAGGCCCGCTCCGGCGGGCCTGTCGCCACTCCCGGTATGCTTGGCGGCTTCCCACAGTTCGCCGGCCACCGCATGCCCGTACTCGATTCCAGCCTGGATCCGCGCTCGCAGGAGTTCCAGGACACCGTCGCCTACCATCGCGCGCTGGTCGCGGAACTCGACCGCCGCCTCGCGCGTGCCGCTGACGGCGGTGGCGAGAAGGCGCTGCAGAAACACGTCGCCCGCGGCAAGCTGCCGGCGCGCGAACGCATCGCCGCCCTGCTCGACCCGGGCTCGCCCTTCCTCGAGATCGCACCGCTTGCCGCCGAAGGCATGTACGACGACGCCGCGCCCGCGGCCGGCATGGTCTGTGGCATCGGCCGGGTCATGGGCCAGGACGTGGTGGTCGTGGCCAACGACGCCACGGTCAAGGGCGGCACCTACTTCCCGATGACGGTGAAGAAACACCTGCGCGCGCAGGAAGTGGCGCGCGAGAACCACCTCCCCTGCGTCTACCTGGTCGACTCCGGCGGCGCCTTCCTGCCGCTGCAGGACGAGGTGTTCCCGGACCGCGAGCACTTCGGCCGCATCTTCTACAACCAGGCGCGGATGAGCGCGGAGAACATCCCGCAGGTCGCCGTGGTGATGGGCAGCTGCACCGCCGGCGGCGCCTATGTGCCCGCGATGTGCGACGAGAGCATCATCGTCAAGGACCAGGGCACGATCTTTCTTGGCGGCCCGCCGCTGGTGAAGGCGGCGACCGGTGAAGTCGTGGACGCCGAATCGCTCGGCGGCGCCGACGTGCATACCTCCGTCTCCGGCGTGGCCGACCATTTCGCCGAGGACGACCGCCACGCGCTGCAGATCGCGCGCGACATCGTCGGCACCTTCAACCGCCGCAAGGTGCTGCCGGTGGCGACGCGCCCGGTGGTGGAGCCGCGGTTCGCGGCCGAAGAGCTGTACGGCATCGTGCCGAAGGACACGCGGCGTCCGTTCGACATCCGCGAGGTGATCGCGCGCATCGTCGACGGCAGCGAGTTCCAGGAGTTCAAGGCGCGCTACGGCAAGACCCTGGTCACCGGCTTCGCGCACCTGCACGGCTACCCGGTGGGCATCGTCGCCAACAACGGGATCCTGTTCGGCGAGAGCGCGCTGAAGGGCGCGCACTTCATCGAGCTGTGCAACCAGCGCGGCATCCCGCTGGTGTTCCTGCAGAACATCACCGGCTTCATGGTGGGCCGCAAGTACGAGAATGCCGGCATCGCCAAGGACGGGGCGAAGATGGTCACCGCCGTCGCGTGTTCCAGCGTGCCGAAGTTCACCGTGGTCATCGGCGGCAGCTTCGGCGCCGGCAACTACGCCATGTGCGGCCGGGCCTATGGCGCCCGCTTCCTGTGGATGTGGCCGAACGCGCGCATCAGCGTGATGGGCGGCGAGCAGGCCGCGAGCGTGCTGGCCACGGTAAAGCGCGACGGCATCGAAGCCCGCGGCGGCGACTGGAGCGCAGGCGACGAAGACGCCTTCAAGGCCCCGATCCGCGAGCAGTACGAACACCAGGGCAGCCCGTGGTACGCCACCGCCCGGCTGTGGGACGACGGCATCATCGACCCGGCCGACACCCGGCGCGTGCTGGGCCTGGCCGTCTCCGCGTCCCTGAACGCCCCGATCGAGCCCGCCAGGTTCGGCGTATTCCGCATGTAACCCCCGCACCTGCAGGAACAGCTACAGCTGCGATCGCCCCGCCCCGCCTTTGTGGGAGCAGCTATAGCTGCGATCGCCCCGCCCCGCCTTTGTAGGAGCAGCTATAGCTGCGATCGCGCCCTCCCCCATGGCGACCAGCACTGCAAAAAGATCCGCCTCCTCTGATCGCCGCTATAGCGGCTCCCACAAAGGCAGGAGGGAAGGCAGGAGGAGCTGCGGGGGTGGCTTGCGGCAAGCGTAAGTCCTTGTCGGACTTCGAATTGGTGAGCCATGTCACAGGCGCGTGAAGATATCCGCGTGCTATGTTCGGAATCCACCGATCCCCCGACCGTCCCCCGAGGAAAACACCGCGCCATGGCCATCTTCCCGCAAGGCTCCGCCAAGAAAGACAGCTCCCTGCCCTTCGGCAAGGACGCTCCCCCCGCATCGCGCGAGCCGAACCCCGCCGTGGCCGATTTCCAGCCGGCCGAGACTCCCTTCCAGCAGCAGGCCGCCAGCCGTCCCGCGCAGACGCCGGCCGCGCCGCAGGCCAGGGAATCGATCATCGCCTCCGATCTCACCATCGAGGGCAAGATCTCCGGCAGCGGCCACGTCCGCATCGCCGGCAAGTTCAAGGGCGACGTCAACGTCGAAGGCGACCTCACCATCGACAGCGGCGCGCGCCTCAACGGTGGCGTCCGCGCCAAGCGCGTGACCGTGGCCGGCGAGCTCGAGGGCAACATCGAATCCGCCGACCGGGTCGAGCTGCAGCCCTCCGCCGTGGTCATCGGCGACATCTCCGCCGGCACCCTGACCGTCGCCGCCGGCTCGCGCATCCGCGGCAACGTCGAGTGCGGCTGGGACGACGGCGCCACCCCGGGCAAGGGCAAGGACGACAAGTCGCAGAAGGACAAGGCCGGCCTCGACCTGGTCCAGTGAGCGCACGCCCCGGCGCGGCAGGTGCCACGCGCACCTGCCCGCACTGCAAGACCACGATCCTGGAGAGCGCGACGGTCTGCCCGTCGTGTCGCCATTACCTGCGTTTCGACGACAAGTCCGAGCCCAGCCAGGTCACCCGAGCGCTGCAGGTGGAGGGCGAGATCCGCCACCCCGCCGAGGGCGGCGCCTGGGAGTATTCGGTGGTGCTGACCATCCGCGACGACGAAGGCACCGAAGTCTCGCACCAGGTGGTGGGCGTTGGCGCCATCCACCCGGGCGACGCCCGCACCTTCACCCTGGCGGTTGAACTCATGCCCACCAACGACATGCGCCGCACGCCAAAAAAGCCGACCTCCCGCCACTGAGCACGCCGCCGCCCCCTCGGCCGCACCCGGAGAGGAGACCACCCGTGGCATCCGGCGATGACCTGTGGCATCCGGCGACGGCCTGTGGGATCCGGCGATGACCTGTGGGAGCAGCTATAGCTGCGAAAAACCTGTCAGCCACCTATGGTAGCCATGGCTGCGAAAGGCCTGTCAGCCACCTGTGGGAGCAGCCATGGCTGCGATCGGGGAAGGTCGAGGTTCACCAATCGCAGCTATCGCAGCTATAGCTGCTCCTACAGGGGGGGGGCGGAGCTCAATCGCAGCCGCCACACGCTCCGCAGCCCTTTCCGCCTTGCGTCACCGGGGGCGCAATCCGCCGGCCGATCGTCCGCATCCATCGCGGCTTTCCTTCGCGCACCAGGGGAATTGCCACCGCCACGCGCAGGCGCCGCGCGGCGGCGGGGAACTGCCGGCGCAGCACCATCCAGGCGCTGAGCGCGACCACCGCCGCGACCACCGCGTACTGCAGCGCCAGCCCGGCATCCATCAGCCCGCGCCCAGCGCTGCGGCAACCTGGTAGGTAACCAGGGACGCCAGGTAGGCCAGGCCGAACAGCAGTCCCGCGTTCGCGGCCATCAACGCCCACGACCCGGTCTCGCGCCGGATCGCCGCCCAGGTCGCGATGCACTGCGGCGCGTAGATGAACCACACCAGCAGCGACAGCCCGGTGGCGAGCGACCAGCCGTCGCTGATGATCGGCAGCAGCGCCTCGCTCGCGGCATCGTCGTTCGCCGCCGACAGCGCATACACCGTGGCCAGCGACGACACCGCCACCTCGCGCGCCGCCAGCCCCGGGATCAGCGCGATGCAGATCTGCCAGTTGAAGCCGATCGGCGCGAACACCACGGCCAGCGCATGGCCGATGCGGCCGGCGAAGCTGTAGTCGATTGCCGGCCCCACCGCGTCCGCCGGCGCCGCCGGAAACGACAGCAGCACCCACAGCAGCACCGTCAGCGCGAAGATGATGCCGCCCACGCGCTTGAGGAAGATCATCCCGCGCTCGTACAGCCCGATCAGAAGATCGCGCGGATGCGGCAGCCGGTACGACGGCAGCTCGAGCATCAGCGGGTGTTCGCGCTGGTCGCGACGCCAGCGCTTCATCGCCCACGACACCGCCAGCGCGCTCAGGATCCCGGCCATGTACAGGCCGAACAGCACCAGCCCCTGCAGGTTGAACATGCCGCCCACCTGCTGCTGCGGGATGAAGGCGCCGATCAGCAGCGCGTACACCGGCAGCCGCGCCGAGCAGGTCATCAGCGGCGCGACCATGATCGTGGCAATGCGGTCGCGCGGGTCCTGGATGGAGCGCGTGGACATGATGCCGGGCACCGCGCAGGCGAAGCTCGAAAGCAGCGGGATGAAGGAGCGCCCGGACAGGCCCGCCGCCGCCATCATGCGGTCAAGCAGGAAGGCCGCGCGCGGCAGGTAGCCGGACTCCTCCAGCGCCAGGATGAAGGCGAACAGCACCAGGATCTGCGGCAGGAACACGACCACGCCGCCCAGCCCGGCGATGATGCCGTCGACCAGCAGGCTGCGCAGCGGCCCGTCGGGCATGGCCCCGCCCACCGTCGCGCCCAGCCACGCGCTGCCGGACTCGATCAGGTCCATCGCCGGCGTCGCCCAGGCGTACACCGCCTGGAAGATCAGGAACATCACCACCGACAGCGTCAGCAGTCCGAACACCGGGTGCAGCAGCCAGCGGTCGAGCGTGTCGTCGATCTGCGCGGTGCGCGTGGGCATGCCGACCGCCAGCGCCAGCAGGCGGCGGGTTTCGGCGTGCAGCGCGTCCTCGCCGACTGGCGCATCCGCGTCGCCCAGGCGCTTGCCGGGGGCGTGCGGGGCCTGCGCCATCGCTTCGATCCGCTCGACCAGCGCAGCGGTGCCGTCCTGGCGCACGGCCACCGTCTCGACCACCGCCACCCCGAGCTCGGCTTCAAGCGCGGCGCGGTCGATGCGCACGCCGCGGCGCCGGGCCACGTCGACCATGTTCAGCGCCAGCACCATCGGCACGCCCAGCTCGCGCACCTCGAGCGCGAAGCGCAGGTGCAGGCGCAGGTTGGTGGCGTCGACCACGCAGACGATGACATCGGGCGCGGGCTCGCCGGGATAGAAGCCGCGGCAGAGATCGCGCGTGATCGCCTCGTCCAGGCTTGAAGGCACCAGGCTGTAGGTACCGGGCAGGTCCAGCACCGCGTAGGCGCGGCCGGACGGCGCAAGCAGGCGGCCCTCCTTGCGCTCGACGGTGACCCCGGCGTAGTTGGCCACCTTCTGCCGGCTGCCGGTGAGCTGGTTGAACAGTGCGGTCTTGCCGCAGTTGGGGTTGCCGACCAGGGCCAGCCGCGGCACCGCCTGCGCGAGGCCGCTCACGCCCTTGCGCCTGCATCGGCCAGCACCACGCGCGCGGCTTCCTCGCGCCTCAGCGCGAAGCGCGTATAGCCGACCTGCACCAGCAGCGGCTCGGCGCCGAAGGGGCCGGTCGCGGTGATCCTGACCTCCTCGCCGGCCACGAACCCGAGGTCGCGCAGCCGGCGTGCGGTGGCGTCATTGTCCGAACGCGCCTCGACGCGCGCGACCACGCCACGGACCCGGCGCGGAAGTTCTGTCAGCCTCAAGGGCGGGGTCCAAATGGGAACTGTTCTCATCATAGCGCAGCTCCGGGCCACGGCTATCATTGTTTTTTGCCCCGGGGAGCCACCGATGCCATCCAGCCTGACCCTTGCCCGCGACGGTGCGATCGCCCGCCTGTGCCTGGACCGCCCTGCCGTGCACAACGCCTTCGACGACGTCCTGATCGCCGAGCTGACGGCGGCCCTCGAGGACCTGGGCGACGACCATTCGGTGCGCGTCGTGGTCCTCGAAGGCGCCGGCGCCTCGTTTTCGGCGGGTGCCGACCTCAACTGGATGCGCGGCATGGCGGCCGCGGGCGAAGCCGCAAACCGCGAAGATTCGCTGCGCCTGGCCAGGCTGATGCGCACCCTGGACGCGCTGCCCAAGCCCACGGTCGCGCGCGTGCACGGCGCGGCCTTCGGCGGCGGCGTGGGCCTGGTGGCCTGCTGCGACATCGCCATCGGCGTGCCGGACGCGAAGTTCGGCCTGACCGAAAGCCGCCTGGGCCTGCTGCCGGCGGTGATCTCGCCCTACGTCATCACCGCCATCGGCGCCCGCAACGCCCGCCGCTATTTCGCCACGGCCGAGGTATTCGATGCCGCGGAAGCGTTGCGCATCGGCCTGCTGCACGCGGTCGTGCCGGCGGATGCGCTGGATGCCGCCATCGACCGCCAGATCGCCCTCCTCCTCAAGGCCGCGCCGCACGCGTCGGCCGACGCCAAGCGCCTGGTCCGCGAAGCCGCCGCGGCCACCGACCGCGACCGCCTCGATCATGACAACGCCGCGCTCATCGCCGCCCTGCGCGTGTCCGCCGAAGGCCAGGAGGGCCTGGCGGCGTTCCTCGACAAGCGCAAACCCGGCTGGGTCGACTGAAGGCAAGCGCTTCTTGACCACGGATCCGCGCGGATTACGCGGATCCTGCTGCATGACTGCGAACTGCGCGCGGAGCGGCAGGTGTCGGCCTCCTGCTCGACTTCGCTCCCCGTCCCGACTTCCGTCGCCGCGTTTTCTCATAGACTCCTCAGCCTGATCCGCGTAATCCGCGCAAATCCGCAGCCAAAAAAATGCTCTCGAAAATCCTGATCGCCAACCGCGGCGAAATCGCCTGCCGCGTCATCCGCACCGCCCGCCGCATGGGCATCGCCACCGTGGCGGTGTACTCGGAGGCCGATGCCGACGCGCAGCATGTAAAGCTGGCCGACGAGGCCTATCCGATCGGCGGGCCGCGGCCGCAGGACAGCTACCTGCGCGGCGACGCGATCATCGCCGCGGCGCTGGCCAGCGGCGCGCAGGCGATCCATCCCGGCTACGGCTTCCTGAGCGAGAACGCCGACTTCGCCGATGCGGTCGAGGCCGCGGGCATGGTGTTCATCGGGCCGAAGGCGGACTCGATGCGGCGCATGGGCAGCAAGGCCGGCGCCAAGGACCTGATGGCGGCGGCGGGCGTGCCCGTGGTGCCGGGCTACACCGGCGAGGACCAGTCGCCGGAGCTCCTGGCGCGCGAGGCCGGGCGCGTCGGCTTCCCGCTGATGATCAAGGCCGCGTTCGGCGGCGGCGGCAAGGGCATGCGCATCGTGCGCGCGGCCGACGAATTCCTGCCGGCGCTGGAAAGCTGCCAGCGCGAGGCGCGCAACGCCTTCGGCCGCGACCGGGTGCTGCTTGAGCGCTACATCGAGTCGCCGCGGCACATCGAGATCCAGGTGTTCGCGGATTCGCAGGGCAACACGATCCATCTCAACGAGCGCGAGTGCTCGGCGCAGCGCCGCTACCAGAAGGTGCTGGAAGAAGCGCCTTCGCCGTTCCTGACCCCGGAGCTGCGCGCGCGCATGGGCGAGGCCGCGGTGCTGGCCGCGCGCGCGATCGGCTACCAGAACGCCGGCACGGTGGAGTTCATCGTCGCGCCGTCGGGCGAGTTCTTCTTCATGGAGATCAACACGCGGCTGCAGGTCGAACATCCGGTGACCGAGATGGTGACCGGGCTCGACCTGGTCGAATGGCAGCTGCGCGTGGCCGCCGGCGAACCGCTGCCCCTGGCCCAGGACGAGGTGCCGCGGCGCGGCCATGCGATCGAAGTGCGCCTGTACGCGGAGGATCCCGACGCCGGCTTCCTGCCCGGCTCCGGTCGCCTGCAGCGCCTGCGCCTGCCGCGCGACGCCGACGGCGTGCGCATCGACTCGGGCGTGGTCGAGGGTGACGTGGTCACGATCTTCTACGACCCGATGATCGCCAAGCTGATCGTCCATGCCGCCGACCGCGACGGCGCGCTGGCGCGGCTGCGGACGGCGCTGGCGGCCTGCGTGATCGAGGGGCCGAAGTCGAACATCGCCTTCCTCGAGCGCCTGGCGCGGCATCCGGCCGTGGTCGAGGGGCGCATTGATACCGGCTACCTGGACCGGCACCTGGGCGAGTTCATCGGCGACGACGGCGACGTCCAGGGCCACGCCGACGCCCGCACCGCCGCGGCGGTGGCGATGCTGCTCGCCGCCGAGGCCGAAGCCCGCTGCGCCGCCGCCGGCAGCGCCGACCCCGGCTCGCCCTGGGCCATCGCCGACGGCTGGCGCCTGGGCCACGCCGGCCTGCGCCGGCTGGTGCTGGGAGAGGGCGATGCACGCCACGTTGCGGTCGCGCACGGCGCCGCCGGCGACTACCGGATCGAATTCGAGGATGCCGGGACGCTTGGCGTCGAAGGCGCGACGATGGCCTCTGGAGTCCTGCAAGCACGTTTCAACGGCCGGGGCCTGCGTTTCCCGGTCGATATCGATGGCGCTGCCGTGCTCGTCCATGACGGGCGCCGGCGCTGGCGCTTCGAGCGGATCGGCGCCTACGAGGCCACGCGCGGCGGTGAAACCGGCGGTGGCAACCGGGTTGCGGCGCCGATGCCCGGGCGTATCGTGGTCACCAGGGTGAAGCCCGGCGAGCACGTCAGCGAAGGACAGGAACTGCTGGTGATGGAAGCGATGAAGATGGAACTTGCGCTCAAGGCCCCGCGCGATGGCGTGGTTCTGGAGCTGCTTGCCGGCGAAGGCGACTTCGTCGAGGCCGACGCCGTGCTGGTCACCCTGGAAGACTGAGGTGGCACGTCCCCGGCAGGTGCGCATCGTCGAGGTGGGTCCGCGCGACGGGCTCCAGAACGAGTCCGCGATGGTTTCCACCGCGGACAAGATCGAGCTGATCGACCGGCTGTCCGCCACCGGGCTGCAGACCGTGGAAGCGACCAGCTTCGTCAGCCCCAAGTGGGTCCCGCAGCTGGCCGATGCCGCCGAGGTCTACGCCGGCATCAGCCGCCGCGACGGCGTGGGCTACCCGGTGCTGGTGCCCAACCTGCAGGGCTACGAGCGCGCCCATGCCGCCGGTGCCGACGAAGTGGCGGTGTTCACCGCGGCCTCCGAGGCGTTCAACCGGCGCAACACCAACGCCGGCATCGACGAATCGCTTGCGCGCTTCGCGCCGGTGCTCGAGCGCGCCCGCGCCGACGGCGTGCGCGTGCGCGGCTATGTGTCCACCGTGCTCGGCTGCCCCTACCAGGGCGCGGTACCCCTGGCCGACGTGGTGCGGGTGGCGCGGGCGCTGCATGCGATGGGCTGCTACGAGATCTCCCTGGGCGACACCATCGGCGTCGGCACGCCCGGCAAGGCGCGCGACATGCTGCTGGCCGTGGCCGCCGAAGTGCCGATGCCGGCACTTGCCGTGCACTTCCACGACACCTTCGGCCAGGCGCTGGCCAACGTGCTTGCCTGCCTCGAAGAAGGCGTGGCGGTGGTCGACGCCGCGGTCTCCGGCACGGGCGGCTGCCCCTACGCCAAGGGCGCCAGCGGCAACCTCGCCACCGAGGACCTGGTCTACATGCTGCAGGGGCTTGGCGTGGAGACGGGAGTCGACCTGGATGCGCTGGCCGACACCGGGACCTGGCTGTCCGGCATCCTCGGCCGCGCTACCGGCAGCAAAGTTGCCAGGGCGCTGTCCGCGCAGTGAACAGGTCGCGGCCGCCGGATCCGCCCGCGCAGCCATCAGCCGACGGTGCCAACGCGCAGGTCCTGGACGCCCTGGATGCCGCCGCCGGCGACCCCCTCATTCCCGAACGCGCGCGCGCCCTGTTGCGCGAGGCCGCCGCGGCGCTGCGCGCGACCAGCGCCGACGCCCAGCATGCGCAGCTGCGCTACCGCGCCCTCTTCGACGCCGTGCCCGACCCGGTCAGCGTCATCAGCGCGGAGGGCACCGTGGTCGATCTCAACAAGGCCGGCATGGCGGCCTATCGCCGCCCGCGCCACGAGATCGTCGGCCAGCCGATCCACGTGCTCAATCCCGACCTGCCCGAAGACCACATGACGCCGGTGCTGGAGGCGCTGGACCGCGGCGACACCTTCGTCATCGAGGTCAGCAACATGCGCGCCGACGGCACCCGCTTCCCGGTTGAAGTGCATTCGGCCGGCTTCGACCACGAGGGCCAGCGCTGCGTCGTGGCCGTGGCGCGCGACCTCAGCCGGCGTCGCGAAGCGGAGGCGCGCTACCACGACCTGATGGAGGTGATGGACAAGGGCATCGTCATCCAGGCGGCGGACGCGGCGGTGCTGCATGCCAACACCGCGGCCCTGCGGATACTTTCCCTGAACCAGGGCGAGCGGGTGCCGCGCGACGGCAGCCTGCCGGCACACTGGATGCTGCTGCGCGCCGACGGCAGCGAGATGCCGATGTCGGAATTCCCCGCGATGCGCGCGCTGCGCGAGGGGCGGCTGGTGGGCAACACCCTCATCGGCCTCTACCACCGCCTGCGCCGGCGCCTGCTGTGGCTGTCGGTGACGGCGGTCCCGCACTTCGCCGCCGGTGCCGACAGCCCCGACCAGGTGCTGTCGATGTTTTCCGACGTCACCGAGCTCAAGCGCGACAGCGCCCTGTTCGACCGCGTGCAGTCGCTGGCCAGCATCGGCGGCTGGGAATGGGATCGCGCAAGCGGCCGGCTCTACCTCACCGACGAAGCCGCGCACATCCTGTCGCAGGCGCAGCGCCCGGCGTCCATGGACGCGGTGATGGCGTGCCTGCAGCAGGCCGATGCCGACCGGTTGCGCAGCGCGCTGGACACCTCCAGCGACGGCACCGGTTTCGAACTCGACCTGGAAGGCGCGCGTGCCGACGGCGCTGCGTTCTGGGTGCGCGTGATCGGCGAAAGCGGCTCCGGCGTGGCCGGCAAGGCGCGGGTCACCGGCACCCTGCAGGACATCACCACCAGCAAGCACGGCGAGCAGACCCTGCGCGTGCTGGCGCGCAGCGATCCGCTTACCGGACTGCTCAACCGCGACGCCATGCTGGAGGAGATCGCCACCCACCTCGGCGGCACCGACCTGGCCCCGGTGGCGGTGCTGTACATCGACCTGGACCGCTTCAAGCTGGTCAACGACGTGCTCGGCCATGCCGCCGGCGACATCCTGCTGGCCGCGGCTGCCGGCCGCCTGCGCGCGGCCGTGGGCGACCAGGGCCTGATCGCGCGCTTCGGCGGCGACGAGTTCCTGGTCGCCTGCGACTGCGGCGGAGACCAGGGGCGCCCCGAGCGCCTCGCCGACGCGATCCTCGAAGCCTTTTCGGTGGGCTTCGGCTTCGACAAGGACGAGTTCGTGGTCACCGCCAGCATCGGCATCGCGCGCTCGCCGCAGGACGGCACCGACACCCAGTCGCTGATCCAGCACGCCGATGCGGCGATGTACGAAAGCAAGCGGCGCACGCGCAACGGCCGGCTGTCGTACACGCCGGCGCTGGCGCAGTCGCAGCGCGAGCGGCTGCAGTTCGAGACCCAGCTGCGCCACGCCGCCGACAACGACGAG
Source organism: Luteimonas changyuni (assembly GCF_039548395.1). Classification (NCBI taxonomy): domain Bacteria; kingdom Pseudomonadati; phylum Pseudomonadota; class Gammaproteobacteria; order Lysobacterales; family Lysobacteraceae; genus Luteimonas; species Luteimonas changyuni. The sequence goes on along the minus strand of NZ_JBCLUZ010000025.1, from coordinate 7,571 downwards.
TTCCACCTGGTCTACCAGCCGCAGGTCGAGCTGCACAGCGGACGCATCGTCGGCGCCGAGGCGCTGATCCGCTGGCGCAACCAGTGCCTGGGCGAAATGCGCCCGGACCATTTCATCGCCCAGGCAGAGGGCACCGGCGACATCGTGCGCATCGGCCACTGGGTGCTGCGCGAAGCCTGCCGCCAGGTCGCGGCCTGGCGCGACGACGGCCTCGGCATCGTGCGCATGGCGGTGAACGTGTCCTACCGGCAGCTGCTGGGCAGTGACCTTGTGGCGTCCGTGAAAGGCCTGCTGCGCGAATTCGGGCTGCCCGGCTCTGCGCTCGAGCTGGAGTTCACCGAGCGGGTGCTGATCGAGGACGCGCCGGAAACCGTGGGCAACTTCGCGACCCTGCGCGCGCTGGGCGTGACCTTGGCCATCGATGATTTCGGCGAGGGCTACAGCGCGCTCAACTACCTGCGCCGCCTGCCGATCCAGGGCCTGAAGCTGAGCCAGCTGTTCGTGGCCGGCGTGCCGCGCAACCAGTCCGACGTCGCCGTCTGCCAGGCGGTGGCCGGCATCGCCCGCAGCCTCGGCCTGGGGCTGGTGGCCGAGGGCATCGAGACCAGGGAGCAGCGCAGCTTCCTGCTCGACCTCGGCGTGCCGGTAGGCCAGGGCTTCCTGTTCGCCCCGGGGCTGCCGCCGGACGAGTTCGCGGAGCGCCTTCGCACCGGCCGGGAACGCCAGGCTGCCGTCGGCCAGACAAGCAACCAGACAACGACAGACCTGTAGGAGCGGCTATAGCCGCGATGGCGCGCTGCCGTGGCAATCGCGGCTATAGCCGCTCCCACAAAAGCAATCGCGCGTGGCTGCTCCCAGAAAGGCAATCGCGGCCGTGGCTGCTCCCACAAAAGCAGGCCCGGTCGTGGCGTGCCGCAGTCCGGTAAAATCCACGGTTTCCGCTATCTCCGGGACCGCCATGCAAGCAGATTCGATCCGCGCCGTCGTCACCGGCGGCGTCTCCGGCCTCGGCCTCGCCGTTGCCACCCGCATCGTCGCCGATGGCGGCAAGGTCGCCCTGTTCGACGTCAACGACGACAAGGGCGCGGCCGCGATCGCGACGCTGGGCGAAGCCAATGCGCGCTACTTCAGCACCGACGTCAGCAGCGAAGAGGCCGTGGTCACGAACGTCGATGCGGCCAAGGCGTTCCTCGGCGGTCTGAACATGGTCGTCAACTGCGCCGGCATCCTCGGCGCCGGCCGCGTGCTCGGCCGCGACGGCGCGATGCCGCTGGGCCGCTTCCAGTCGACGGTGATGGTCAACCTGGTCGGCAGCTTCAACGTCGCCAAGGCCGGCGCCGCGCTGATGCAGCACAGCGCGCCGGGCGAAGACGGCGAGCGCGGCGTGATCATCAACACCGCCTCGGTCGCGGCCTACGAAGGCCAGATCGGCCAGGCGGCGTACTCGGCGTCGAAGGGTGGCGTGGTCGGCATGACGCTGCCGATGGCGCGCGAACTCGCCCGCTTCGGCATCCGCGTCAACACCATCGCGCCGGGCATCTTCTGGACGCCGATGATGGAAGGCATGCCCGAGGAGGTGCAGCAGTCGCTGTCGGCCTCGATCCCCTTCCCCTCGCGGCTGGGCCGCCCGGAAGAATTCGCCGACGTGGTCGCGTACATCGCCGGCAACCGCTACATCAACGGCGAGACCATCCGCCTCGACGGCGCCGTGCGCCTCGCACCCCGATAAGGATCCGGCAATGAAGGCTTACGACGTCAAGAAGGGCAACGTGGTCGAGCACAACGGCACCGTCTACCAGGTGCGCGACATCGACCGCAGCTCGCCGCAGGGCCGCGGCGGCAACGTGCGCTTCCGCTTCACCATGTACAGCGTGCCTGGCGGCAACAAGACCGACGCCTCGTTCGACGGCGATGACGAGCTGAAGGAAGTCGAGCTGCTGCGCCGCCAGGCCAGCTTCTCGTACAGGGACGGCGAGGCCTTCGTGTTCATGGACGACGAGGACTTCACGCCCTATACCCTCGACCCCGACGTGGTCGGCGACGATGCCGGCTACATCAGCGACGGACTCGGTGGCTGCTTCGTGCAGATCATCGACGACATGCCGATCGCGGTGCAGCTGCCGCAGACGGTGTCGCTGGAGGTCGTTGAAACGCCGCCGGAGCTCAAGGGCGGCACCGCCACCAAGCGTCCGAAGCCGGCGCGGCTCTCGACCGGCCTGGAAATCCAGGTGCCCGAGTACATCGCCAACGGCGAGCGCGTGCTGGTCAACACCACCAGCGGAGAGTTCTCCGGCCGCGCCGACTGATCGTCGCCGCTCCCACAGGTGGAGGGCGATGGATTGGCCAAAGGGTGGACTGGCCGGGTCGCAGCCATGGCTGCTCCTACAGGTCGAGGCCGCCTTCGGCCTGGTGAAGCGCGCGCAGGTGCGCGCCGAGGGCGGTGACGTTGGCTTCGGTCTGTTGCAGTGATTCGCGCGCCGCAGGCGGCAACCAATCGCGTGCGGCCGCGTGCAGGCGCGTGTCCAGGTCACGCAGGCGGGCGGCGCGTTCACCGGCGCCGTCGCGAGCCTGCTCGCGCTCTGCAGCCTGCGGCAAACCGTAACCCGGTAGCGACACTAGCGCCGCAGGGCTCGCGAGCACGCCGCCCTGGCGCAGCGCCTCGGTCAGCAGGGGCAGCATTTCACCCGCATCTGCACCTGCACCTGCACTCGCATCCGCGTCCACACCCGCCTGCGTGGCGCTGGCCGCACGCTGGCTGCCGGCCTGGAACATGCGTCGCTTGAGCACATCCCGCGCGCGCTGCTCCTCGCGCCGCAGAGCGGCCTCCTCCAACAGCAGCAGCGCCGCCGAGACGCGCATGTCGCCCCGCTGCAGCCACCGGGCACGCTGCGAAGGCACCGTGCGCAACCAGTCCTCCACATCGCGCGGTTCCAGCCCCAGGCCTTCGCGCGCGGTGTCGTACAGCGCCTGGTAGTGCGCACTCCAGGGTTCGAAGCGATAGCCCAGCCTGCGCGCCTCGTCGGGATCGGCCGGTACCTGCGCGTCATCCACCAGCCCGGCGCGGCGCAGCCGCCGCAGCAGGCCCTTGGGCGTGATGCTGTCGAGATCCGCCGCGGCCGCGCGCGGCAGGCCATCATGCAGCAGCTTCCAGGTCTCGACCGCGCAGTTGTTGCCGATGAACCGGTAGCGCCCGTCGTAGCTCCAATGCACGTGCGCCGCACGCCGCAGCAGGCTGGCGATCCCATCGACCGAAAGACGCAGCGGGATCGAATCCAGCGGCCGCAGCTCCACGCGCGTGTACTCGTCCACCGCCTGCTGCAGCGGCAGCACGAACAGCCGCGACGGATAGCCACCCGTCAGCCCTCGCCAGCTCGACAGCTGCAGATCGTCCACGAACGCCCGGAACGACAGCACGCGATGATGCTCGAGGTCCAGGCGACACTCCGGCCCCGGCGCCCGGCCCGGCGCACAGACCACCAGGCGCAGCATGGTGTGCCCCCAGCGGCTCATCATCGCCTCGCCGTTGCCGGCCAGCAGATAGTCCACCGCCACCACGCGTGCAGGGTCGAGCTCCAGCAGCGGTTCCGCATCGGCATCGGCCAGCGCGCCCGCATCGACGTAGGGCAGCGTGTCCGCGCAGACGGGCGCCTCCGGTGACCAGCCGAAGTGTGCAGCGAAATGCGCGTGCAGGGCCGGCCGCCGACAGGCGTAGGCGGGATCGAGCAGGAAGTACTCCAGGTTCACCGCCACGAATTCCGCCGGCGAATGCAGCTCGTATGCATCCGGACTGCGCTCACCGAAGGCATTGTCCGCGCCGCGCCCCGGCCACAGCGGACGCACCTGCCAACCTGCCAGGTCAAGCAAGCGCGGATCACGGGACAGCCCCTGCTCCCGGTCCCAGTCGTGCGCAAGCTCATGCACCAGCGCCGCCACGGCCGCGCGCGGCACGGCATCGATGCCCTCCGGCGGCGTGCTGTCCAGCGACGCGCCGTCGAGCAACACCCGCGACAGCGCGATGCGTTCTCCCCGGATGCGCCCGTGCACATCCGCCGGCAGGTCATCGCGCCAGGACAGCCGCAGCGCACGCTCATGCGCGCGCCAACGCGGCGGCAGGCGCTCCAGCACTTCGGCCACCAGCATCTCCGTGGCGGCGGCCTCCGACACGGACAGCGCCGACACCGGCTCGATCCGGAGCCCAGTCGCCTGCGGCCCTGCGCCTTCCAACTGCAGGTCCACCGGCTGCGCCACTGCCGGCTCCAGGCTCACCGACTGCGCGGACACCGGCATTGCCACCTGCAACAACACACCCGCTGCCACCAGCGCGGCCGCGCACAAGCGAGCCCCGACCAACGCGCCGTACCGCGCGCCTTCGGCGAAACGTCGCGTCATGGCGGAATCGCAGCTATGGCTGCTCCTGCAAAGGCAGGGCCAAATCAACGCGCCAGGATCGCCCGCGCCAACTCGAGGTCACCGGCCGCCCGCGCCTCGACCGAATGCTCGCGCAGATGGCGCAACGCCGCCTCCAGCCGCGCCCCTCGAATGCGCCCATCGCTGGCGACGAAACCCGCCGCATCCTCGCGCGCCTGCAGCACGACCTTGTCATTGCCCGAAGTCGAGCCCGACGAAGCCCCACTGGACGCGGACCCCGCGCCCGCGGACGTACCGGCGAAGCTGGACGCGTGGACGGGAGCGGCGATGGCGAGCGCGAACGCGGACGCGAGCGCGCAGGAAAATACGATACGGATCATGCGTGGTTACCTGGGTGGGGATCGAAAAGCTTTCCGGGGTTGAGGATACCTGCCGGATCAAGCGCTGCCCGCAGCGCACGCATCACCGCGATCTCCGCCGCGCTGCGCGTCGAGCCCAGGTAGGGCTTCTTGACCAGACCGATTCCGTGCTCCGCGGAGATGCTGCCGGCATGGCGCTGGACCAGCCCTGCCAAGTGCGCGGTGACGTCACCGCAGCGCGCGACAAAGGTGTCCTGATCCAGACCGGCCGGCTTGAGCACATTGATGTGCAGATTGCCATCGCCGATGTGCCCGAACCAGACAACCTCGAAGTCCGGATACTCCGCCGCCAGCAGTCCCTGCGCCTCGGCAAGGAAGGCCGGCATCGCCGACACCCGCACCGCAACGTCGTTCTTGTAGGGCACGAAGGGCGCCAGCGCCTCGGTGATGCCCTCGCGCAGTCGCCACAGCTGTCCCGCCTGCGCCTGCGACTGGGCCACCACCCCATCCTCCACCCAGCCCTGCTCCGCGCAATGCGCGAAGGCCTCGAGCAGTTGCGCGTCGTCCGGCCCCGCAGCCGCCGCATCGAGCACCACGTAGTACGGATACCCGCGCTCGAACGGCAGCTGCGCCCCGTGCGCGACGACGTGCGCCAGGGCGATGTCGGTAAAGAACTCGAACGCCTCCAACGCCAGGCGTTCGCGCAGCGCCTGGAACACCTGCACCAGCACCTCGAACGAAGGCAGCGCCAGCAACAGCGTCGCCACCGGCGGCGGCGGCGGCGCCAGCTTCAGCGTGGCCTCGACCACCACCCCCAGCGTGCCTTCCGAGGCGATCGCCAGATGCCGCAGGTCGTAGCCGCTGGAGTTCTTGACCAGGCCGCGGTTGAGGTCCAGCAGCTCGCCGGCGGCGGTGACCAGCTTCAGCCCTGCCACCCACTCGCGGGTGTTGCCGTAGCGCAGCACGCGGATGCCGCCGGCATTGGTGGCGATGTTGCCGCCGATGGTGCAGGAGCCGCGGGCGGCGAAGTCGACCGGGTACTGCAGGCCGTGTTCGCGCGCGGCCTCCTGGACGGCCTCCAGCGCTGCGCCGGCCTCGACGGTGAGGGTGCGATCGACCGCGTCGAAAGCCAGCACGCGGCGCATGCGCTCCAGGCTCAGCACCAGCTCACCGTTCGCTGCGACCGCACCTCCGGACAGGCCCGTGCGGCCGCCCGAGGGCACCACCGCCACGCCTTCCGCAGTCGCCCAGCGCAGCACGGCCTGCACCTGTCCGACGTCGCCGGGCAGCGCTATCGCCAGCGGCGCCGGGATCCAGCGCCGCGTCCAGTCACGGCCGTAGTGCAGCAGTTCGTCGGGCGCGGTGAGCACCCGCAAATCGGGCACCGCAGCACGCAGGGATTCGAGTTTCGCGTCGTTCATCGCAAGTCGCCCGGGCCGGAGCTGCAGCCTGCCAGCGGGACCGGCCAGCGTCCAGCGCTGCAATGCAGCATCACCCGTCCGCTGGCACACTGGGGGACCGCCAACGGCCTGCCACCACCGATGAAGACCTCCTATCCCCGCAAGGACATCCGCGTGCTGCTGCTGGAGGGCCTGAGCCCGAGCGCGGTGGCGGTGTTCCGCGACGCCGGCTATTCCGACATCGAAACCCACGCCGGCTCGCTGCCCGAGGCCATGCTGCGCGAGCGCGTCCGCGAAGCGCACATCATCGGCATCCGCTCGCGCACGCAGCTGACGGCCGAGATCCTGGCCGATGCGAGGCGGCTGATGGCGGTGGGCTGCTTCTGCATCGGCACCAACCAGGTCGACCTGGAGGCTGCCGCCCGCCAGGGCGTGCCGGTGTTCAACGCGCCCTACTCCAACACCCGCAGCGTGGCCGAGCTGGTGCTGGCCGAGACCATCATGCTGATGCGCGGCGTGCCCGCGCGCCACGCCGCCTGCCTGCGCGGCGACTGGCTGAAGTCGGCCACCGGCAGCCACGAGGTGCGCGGCAAGACGCTGGGCATCGTCGGCTACGGCCATATCGGCACCCAGGTCGGCCTGCTGGCCGAGGGCCTGGGCATGCGGGTGCTGTTCCATGACGTCGAAGCCAAGCTCTCGCTTGGCAATGCGCGCGCCGCCGCCGGCCTCGATGACCTGCTCGCGCGCGCCGACGTGGTCACCCTGCACGTGCCCGAGACGCCGGCCACGCGGATGATGATCGGCGCCACCGAGCTTGCGGCGATGAAGCCCGGCGTACACCTGGTCAATGCCTCGCGCGGAACGGTGGTCGACATCGACGCGCTGGCCGCCGCGCTCGAAAGCGGCCACGTCGGCGGCGCCGCCATCGACGTATTCCCGGTCGAACCCAAGGGCAACGACGAGGCCTTCGAATCCCCGCTGACCCGCTTCGACAACGTGCTGCTGACCCCGCACGTGGGCGGCAGCACGCTGGAGGCGCAGGACAACATCGGGCTGGAGGTCGCGGCCAAGCTGGTGCGCTACAGCGACAACGGCAGCACGCTGTCGGCGGTCAACTTCCCCGAAGTCACCCTGCCGGGCCACGAGGGCAGCCAGCGCATCCTGCACATCCACCGCAACGTGCCGGGCGTGCTGGTGCAGGTCAACGAGGTGTTCTCGCAGGCCGGGCTCAACATCGACGGCCAGTACCTGCGCACCGACGCCAACGTCGGCTACGTGGTGATCGATGTCGCCGCGACACCCGGGCAGGCGGATGCGCTGCGCGCGCAGCTGGCCGAGGTCACCGGCACGCTGCGCACGCGCATCCTCTATTAGATTCTGTGGGAGCGGCTATAGCCGCGATACAGCCTGGCGGGGGCATCGCGGCTATAGCCGCTCCCACAGG
>NZ_JBCLUZ010000024.1:0-31205 GCF_039548395.1 Luteimonas changyuni | reverse complement strand
GGGTTTTGGGGGGGGGGGCGGGGTCCCGAGGTGGGGGGGGGGTGGGGTTCCTCCCCCCCCCCCCCCCCCCAGGAGGCCGGCGGGGACATCGCAGCTGTAGCTGCTTCTACAGGGGCAGTGCGCGTGCGAGCCACTTGCGAGCCATGCGCCGCAGCGAGGGATCCATGGTCTCGTCGGCGGCGATCGCCCCGACGTCAAGCCACGCCAGCGCGTGCGACTCCTCGCTGACCACGAAGGCTTCATCGGGGCCCGCGCGCACCACGTAGCGCACGTCGTGGTGCCAGTGCCCCGGCACCTCCTTGCGCTCCGGGATCCAGTGGCGATCGAGGTCGAAGATCCCGCCCTCCAGGCGCAGGCCCGACAGGCCGCTTTCCTCCGTCGCCTCGCGCAGCGCCACGCGGGCCAGGTCGAGGTCGCCGTCGGCATGACCACCGGGCTGCAGCCAGCGGTCGAGCTTGCGATGGTGGGTGAGCAGCGCGCGCCGGCCATCGGCGCTGACCAGCCAGGCGGAGGCGGTGAAGTGGCCTTCCAGCCGCGCGCGCACGAAGGGATCGGCGCCGTCGCGCAGCAGCGCGATGAACAGCCGCGACTCGGCGGCCTCGTCCGGCCAGACCTGCGCATGGGCGATGAATGCGGATTCGAGCGAAGCCAGTTCCGGGTGCGTCATTCTGCAAAGCCGCATCCGCGGCGCTATGGGGAGCTGTGCCCATTATGAAGGGCTCCGCGGGCCGCGCGCCTCGGCGTTGCTGCCCGGCCTTGCCGGAGGCTTCGCGCTGCACTGCCGCTTGTGCGCGCTCAAGCGCTTTGGCAAGGTACGGCAGCGTTGCCATCGCCAGACAGGGGGTCCCTTGAGCCGTAGCAAGCGTCACCACCCCCGCGGGCAACCGCACGGGGGCTCTCCGCGCATGTCGCTGCCGCGCAGCGGCGGGATCCGCGCCAGCCACCGGGCGACCCGGCGCGCATGAACGCACGCCGCCCCTTGCGCGAGCCATCGCTGTGGCAGGCGCTGCTGCCGCTGCTGTTCCTGTCGGTTGCCCTTGGGCTGGCGGTGTACCTGTACAAGGACGATGCCTCCTACGGCGCCAACCAGATTTCCCTGCTGCTGGCGGCCGGCATCGCGGCGGTCATCGGCCTGCGCAATGGCGTCCTGTGGGACGAAATCCAGGACGCGCTGGTGACCGGTGTCTCGCTGGCGGTGGTGCCGATCTTCATCCTGCTGGCGGTGGGCGCGCTGATCGGCACCTGGATCCTCAGCGGCACGGTGCCGACGATGATCGTGTACGGGATGAAGCTCCTGCACCCCTCGTATTTCTACCCGGCCACGTGCCTGATCTGCGCGCTCGTCGCGTTGACGATCGGCAGCTCCTGGACGGTCGCCGGCACGCTGGGCGTGGCCCTGATCGGCGTGGCGCAGGGGCTCGACATGTCGTTGCCGATCACTGCGGGCGCGGTGATCTCCGGCGCCTATTTCGGCGACAAGATGTCGCCGCTGTCGGACACCACCAACATCGCACCGGCGGCCGCGGGCAGCGAGCTGTTCGCGCACATCCGGCACATGACCTGGACCACGGGCCCCAGCATCGTCATCGCCCTGGCGCTGTTCACCGTGGTCGGCTTCGGGGCCCGCGGCGATGGTGCCGGCGCCGCCTTCGGCGATCTGCCCGCCCTGCTTGATGCGCGATTCACGCTGGGCTGGTATCTGCTGCTACCGATGCTGGTGGTCTTCGCGCTGGCGATCATGCGCTTCCCTGCGTTCCCTACGATCATGATCGGCGCGCTGCTGGGCGCGGTGTCCGCAGTGGTGTTCCAGCCCGACACCGTCATCGCGCTGGCAGGCAACCAGGACCTGGCGCGGCCGATGGCACTGCTCTCTGGCGCGTGGAAAGCGATGTTCAACGGCTACCAGGCCGCGACCGGCAATGCCGCGCTCGACGAGCTGCTGAGCCGCGGCGGCATGTCGAGCATGCTCAACACGGTGTGGCTGGTGGTCTGCGCGATGGGTTTTGGCGCGGTCATGGAGCGGACCGGGCTGCTGGAGCGCATGATTCGCAGCGTGCTGAAGGCGGCGCGCTCGACGGGCTCGCTGATCGCCGCCACCCTGGCCACAGCGTTTGGCGCCAACGTGGTGACGGCCGACCAGTACATGTCGATCGTACTGACCGGGCGCCTGTTCCAACCGGAATACCGCAGGCGCGGACTGGCACCGGTGAACCTGTCGCGCGCCCTCGAGGACGCGGGCACGATGACCTCGCCGCTGATTCCCTGGAACACCTGCGGCGCCTACATGGCCGCGACCCTCGGCGTCGCCACGCTCGACTACCTGCCCTACGCGTTCTTCAACCTGGTCAGTCCGCTGGTCGCCCTTGTCCTGGCCTATGCGGGCTTCAAGATCCTGCGGCTGCCGGCCGCCGCCCCGGCCGCGACGGACGCGCCTGCGGCGGCAGACACCCTCCCGACTCGCGGCTGACCAGGCCACGCGTCATTCGACTTTTCCGGATTCGCCCATGGACAAGACAACTTCCATCCACGGCATGTGGTCTTCCCGCCTGACGTTCATCCTTGCCGCCACCGGTTCCGCGGTCGGTCTCGGGAACATCTGGCGGTTTCCGTACATGACCTCCGACAACGGCGGCGGTGCGTTCGTCCTGGTCTACCTGGGATGCATCGCGGTGGTGGGCCTGCCGATCCTCATGGCGGAAATCCTGATCGGCCGCCACGGCCGCATGAGCCCGATCAATACGCTGAGGGGAGTGGTTCGCGATACCGGTGTCAGCAAGGCGTGGGTCGGTATCGGCTGGATCGGCATCGTCGCCGGCATCCTGATCCTGAGCTTCTACAGCGTGGTCGCCGGCTGGACGCTGCACTACGCATGGCTCTATCTCAAGCAGCTGTTCGGTGGCACCGGTATCACCGACCCGGGCGCGACGTTCACCGCCCTGCTGGCCAGTCCGCTGGAGCTGACGTTCTGGCACGGGCTGTTCATGCTGCTGACCGTCGCGGTCGTGGCACTGGGCGTGGAAAAAGGCCTCGAACGCGCGGTTCGCTTCCTGATGCCGGCGCTGTTCCTGCTGCTGCTGGCGCTGGTGGGCTACGGCATCAGCACGGGCTACATGGGCCAGTCACTGTCGTTCCTGTTCCGACCCGACTGGTCCCAGATCGACGGCAACGTGTTCCTGCGTGCCATGGGCCAGGCGTTCTTCTCGCTGAGCCTCGGCATGTGCACGATGATGACCTACGGCGCCTACCTGCCCCGCGAGGGAATATCGATCCCGCGCGTCGGCATCGCGGTGGCGCTGACCGATACCACCGTGGCGCTGTTGGCGGGCATGGCGATCTTCCCGGTCGTGCTGTCGTTCGGGCTCGAACCCGCCGGCGGCGGTCCCGGCCTGATTTTCACCTCGCTGCCGCTGGCGTTCGAGGCCATGTCGATGGGCGCGGTGTACGGCCTGCTGTTCTTCGGCCTGCTTGCGGTGGCGGCGTGGACGTCATCGATCTCGCTGCTGGAACCCGCCACCGCGTTCATGGTGGAGAAGTTCGGCGTCAGGCGTCGCAAGGTGGCTGCGTTGTCGATGGCCGGCCTGTGCTGGCTGCTGGGCCTGCTTTCGGTCCTGTCGCTCAACCTCTGGTCGGAGGTCCGCATCTTCGACCGCAACATCATGGACTTCATCGAACTGGTGGCCAACGACCTGATGCTGCCGCTCGGCGGCCTGCTGATCGCGCTGTTCACGGGCTGGGCGCTGAACCTGACCATCCTGCGCGAGCAGCTTTCGGAACTGCCCGATGCCCTGTTCACCGCCTGGCGCTGGCTGCTGCGCATCGTCGCACCGCTGCTGGTGCTGGCGGTGCTGGTCAGCGCGGTGTTCTGACCCGCCGGCATCATGCACGGGCCCTGGCCGGGGGTCGGCTAGAATCTCCGCATGAACCAGCACGCCATGCCCTACGACAGCCATCGCCTGCGCGAACTCGCGGGCGAACTCATCGTCAATATCCGCGAGCTCGCCCGCGCCGGCTGGACCCCGGCGACCAGCAGCAACTTCTCGCAGCGCCTGGACGATCGCCACGCCGCGATCACCATCTCGGGCCGCGACAAGGGCCGACTCAACGAGGACGACATCATGGTCGTCGACTTCGACGGCCGCGCAGTAGGCAGCGACAACCGGCCCTCGGCCGAGACCCTGCTGCACACGCAGCTGTACGCCCGCTCCCCCGAGATCGGCTGCGTACTGCACACCCATTCGCGTGCACAGACCATCGCCTCGCGGCTGTTCGCCGGCACCGGCCACGTGCGCCTGGAGGGCTACGAACTGCTCAAGGCCTTTCGCGGCAATGCCACCCACGAGGCGGCCATCGATGTCCCGGTGCTGCCCAATTCGCAGGACATGCCCACGCTGGCCGCCCAGGTCGACGCCCTGCTCGACCGCGGTCCGATGTGGGGCTACCTGATCGATGGCCATGGCCTGTACGCCTGGGGCCGCGACATGGCCGAGGCGCGCCGCCACCTGGAAGCCTTCGAATTCCTGCTCGGCTGCGAGCTCGAGCTGCGCCGGCTGACGCTGGGCCACTGAGCGGGCGCACGCCCGGCGCACAGCGTTCCGCACACGCAACCACGCCAATCGCATCGGCTGCTACGCTGGCCCGCCCACACTGGAGATCCGCCATGAGCCGCCTGCGCATCTTCGCCGACGACGCCCCCGGCGCCGCCCTTCTCGACACCTCCGACGGCGATGCCATCGCCCGCGAACTCGGCGCCATCGGCGTCACCTTCGAGCGCTGGCAGGCCAACCGGCCGATCGCCGCCGGCGCATCGCAGGACGAGGTCCTGGCCGCCTACCGAGCCGACATCGACCGCATCAGCGCCGAACGCGGCTTCACCACGGTCGACGTGGTCAGCATCGCGCCGGACAACCCGAAGCGCGACGAGATGCGCAAGACCTTCCTCGACGAACACTTCCACAAGGAAGACGAAGTCCGCTTCTTCGTCGCCGGCTCGGGCCTGTTCGTGTTGCACGTGGACGAGCGCGTGTACGAGATCGAGTGCGTCAGGAACGACCTGATCGCCGTACCCGACGGCACCACGCACTGGTTCGACATGGGCCCGGAGCCCGAATTCGTCGCCATCCGCTTCTTCCAGCAGCCCGACGGCTGGGTCGGCCACTTCACCGGCACCGACATCGCCCGGAAATTCCCGCGCTACGAAAAGTCCGCGCGCTGAAAAGCCCTTATGAAAACCACCATCCTCACCGACATCGAAGGCACCGCCGGCAGCATCTCGTTCGTGCGCGACGTGCTGTTTCCCTATGCGCGCCGCGAGCTGCCGCGCTTCGTGCGCGAGCACGGCAAGAATCCCGAAGTGCGGCGCTGGCTGGACCAGGTCGCGACCGAGCACGGCGCCATGTGCGATGACGCGATGATCGTCGAGGTGCTGCAGGGCTGGATCGACGAGGACCGAAAGCACACCGCGCTCAAGGCGCTGCAGGGGCTGATGTGGAGCGACGGCTATCGCAACGCCGACTTCACCGCGCACGTGTATCCGGACGCGGTCGAGGCGCTGCGCGCGTGGCACGCGGCGGGCCATCCGCTGGCGGTGTACTCCTCGGGCTCGGTGCCGGCGCAGCATCTGTTTTTCGGGTACTCCGACGCCGGCGACCTGCGTCCGCTGTTCTCGGCCTTCTTCGACACCGCGGTCGGCGGCAAGCGCCAGGCCGCGAGCTACGCGAACATCGCCGGCCAACTGCGCCGCGAGCCGGGCGACATCGTGTTCCTGTCGGATGTCGTCGAAGAGCTGGACGCCGCGCGCGATGCGGGCCTGCGCACGGTGCTGGTGGACCGCCGCGAAGACTACCCGGAGCCGCGCACCGGCGAAGCCGCCAACGGCCACCCGCGGGTGGAATCCTTCGCCGCCATCGACGCCGCCTGAGCCATCTCCGCGGGCGCCGACCCGGCAGCCCGAGACGGCGACTCAGCCGGCGTCCAGGCGGTACGCGGTGCTGGCGCGCTGCTCGCCGTGCCAGCGGTCGAACGCGCGGACCTCGATGCGATGGTCTCCCGGCGCAAGGTCGGTCGGCAGCGCGCCGCGCCAGAGGTGCACGGACGGTTCGGCTTCGGGCGAGCGGTCATGGCCGCGCAGCGCGGGCGCGGCATCGTCGCGTGCGTTCTCGGCCACGAGCCAGGGGTCGGGCCGTTCAACGCGTGCCATCGCATGCCACTCGCCTTCGTCCACCCGGTATTCCACGCGCGTGTCCGCCTCGCCCATATAGACGTTGGCGTACACCGCCCATGCCGGGTACGCGCCCTGCCGCAGCACGCGCGGCGCGTGCAGGTGCATGGCCTGCGTGCGCGCGGGGTCATCGGCCGGGAGGCGCGCCGGATGCCATGACAGTCGGTAGCCGCCGTCGGCATCGACCTCGAGCCGGGCGTGGCCGTTGGGCGTGCCGTCGGCCATGGTCGCGTCGGGGATGCCTTCGGCATCGGGTGCGCCCGACCAGAACGCGCCGCTGGCGGCACCGACGTTGAACTCGTGCAGCGGCGTCGTGCCGTGCCAGCCATCGGCGGCGCCGTGGCGGTGGTGCCGCTGCGTATGGCGATGGCCGCTGAGCACCAGCAGCTTCGGGAACGGCTGCAGCAGCACGAACAGGCGCTCGCGGTCGGCGCTGCGGAAGGTCTCCGCGCGGCCGGGGGCGGCGGTATCGAACAGCGGGATGTGCACGCCCAGCACCAGCAGGCGATCCTTTGGCACGGTTGGCAGCCACGCTTCGAGGAACTCGAACTGGTCTTCGCGCAGGCCGCCGACATAGCCCGGCCGCTCGCCCGGAAGCTGCACCACGTCATCAAGCACGACGAAGCTCGCCGCGCCGGCTTCCCAGGCGAAGGTGTCGGGGCCGTAGCTGGCGCGGAACGCCGACAGCGAGGCGTCGTCGCCCTGCGCATCCGGATCGATGTCGTGGTTGCCCGGGACGTGCAGCCACGGCAGGCCCAGGCGCGTGGTCACGGCGTTGATCGCCGGGTACAGATCGACCACGTCGTCGACGATGTCGCCGAGGCTGATGCCGAAATCGGCGCCATGCGCATCGCCAGCCAGCAGCGGCGCGACGATGTCGCGCGCGTAGTAGTCGACGTCGGCCACCGACTTCACCTGCGGATCCGCGAACAGCAGTACCGACAGCGTTTCAGCATCCGTGCCGGTATCGCGCAGCAGTGCGAAATCGCCCTGCCGCAGGCCGGGTCCGGGCTGCGGCGCGCGCCAGGCCGCGGGCAGCCCGTCGGCGCGCAGCGGCATGCGCCAGCCGGCGGGCTTGACCACGAACACCGGCGCGCCATCCTGCGCATCCAGGCGGTAGCGGCCTTCGCCATCGGTCCGCGCCAGCGACCTGCCATCGGACACGATGACCCCCGCGATGCCCGATTCGCCTGCACCGGCAATGCCGTCGCCATCGCGATCATCGAAAACCTGCCCCTGCCACTGCGCCGCGCCGGCTGCTCCGGCGGCCAGAATCAGCAGCGTCGCGACGAGGCATCGGATCATTTGCATCAATACACCTGGCTGATCGGGATGGCCCATTATGCCGCTGCGCCCCGTTTACCCTGCGAGGTCGTGCAGGCATATGATTGGCCTGCGATGATTTCCGTTGCGGCCATGGACGCGGTAGAGGGGACGTCTGGATGAACGTCGTGGTTTCGGGGATGACACGAACCGCCGTGCTGCTGGCGCTGCTGGCGCTGCTGGTGTCCTGCGCCCTGCCCTGCAGCGCCAGTGCCGCCGGCGTGATCGAACTCTCCGCCGACACCCGCGAGATCGCGCTCTCGGCCCATGTCACCTATCGCCATGACTCCGCCGCGACGGACACCCTCGCCGACGCATGGCGAACGCTTGACGCCGGCGGCTTCGAACCGCTGCCCGGCGGCAACCCGGCTTTCGGCTTCCAGGACGGCGCGTTCTGGGTCCATGCGCGCGTGGTCAACCGCAATCCGGGCGAACCTCGCTGGCTGATGGTGCAGACCTATCCGCTGAGCGACCACCTCGACGTCTACCTGCGCTACCCCGACGGCCGCGTCGAACACCAGGCCGGCGGCGACACCCTGCCCTTCAGCGAGCGCGCCATCCGCTACCGGCATCCCAACTTCCTGCTCGACCTGCCGCCCGGCCAGCCGGTGGACATCCTGTTCCGGGTGCAGAGCCAGAGCTCGATGCAGGTGCCGCTGGTGCTGTACACGCCCGGCGCGTTCACCGAGCTCTCGCGCGATGCGCAGCTGGCGATCGGCCTGTACTACGGCATCCTGCTGGCGCTGTTCTTCTACAACCTGGTGCTGTGGCTGGTGCTGCGCGACGCCAGCTACTTCTGGTACCTGTTCCACATCAGCGCCTTCGGCCTGGTCCTGTTCTGCCTCAACGGCCTGGGCTTCGAATACCTGTGGCCCAACAATATCTGGCTGGCCGACAAGTCGGTGCCGCTGTCGATCAGCCTGGCGCTGATCGGCATGCACCAGTTCGCGCGCGTGTTCCTGGGCCTGGGCGACCGCTGGCCGGCGGGTAACCGGGTGAGCATGATCGCCATTGCCGCCTTCGCCGGCTTTGGCATCGCGGCGGTGTTCGTGCCCTACCGCCTGATCACCCCGGCGGTGTCGCTGGCGGTATTGGCCAGCATCGTCTGGATCACCGTGGTCAGCGTGGTGGCGCTGCGCAAGGGCTACCGGCCGGCGCGCCTGTTCCTGCTGTCGTGGTCGATGTTCCTCGCCGGCACGGCGGTCTTCACCCTGGTCGCCTTCGGGGTGATCCCGAAGACCTTCTACACCGAGTACGGCGTGCAGATCGGCTCGGCGCTGGAGATGCTGTTCCTCTCGGTCGCGCTCAGCTACCGCTACGCCTCCCTGCGCAACGAGAACGAACGCATCGTCAGCCAGGCCAACGTGCAGCTTGAGCACACGGTGGCCAAGCGGACGCGCGAACTGCGCAGCACGCTCGACCAGCTGGAGCAGGCCCATTCGCGCCTGCGCGAGTCCTCGCGCCGCGATGGCCTGACCGGCCTGTACAACCGCTCGCACTTCCACGATGCCTTCGAACGCCTGCTGGTGGCCTGCAACCGGGACCGGCAGCCGCTGTCGCTGCTGATGGTCGACCTGGACTTCTTCAAGACCATCAACGATGAACATGGCCACCTGGTCGGCGATGACGTGTTGCGCGCCGCGGCGCAGCGGATCGGCAAGGCGCTGCGGCCATACGAGGCGCTGCTGGCACGATTCGGCGGCGAGGAATTCGTGATCGTGCTGCCCGGCACCGACCTGCGCGCGGCGGTGGCCGTGGCGGAAGAGGTGCGGCGCGCGATTTCCTCGGCGCCCTGCGAGTCGCAGCAGGGGCCCAGCGTACGCATCTCCGGCAGTGTGGGAGTGCATACCGTGGTCCCGGGCACCATCGACGACATCGACGACGCGCTGCAGGTCGCCGACCAGGCGCTGTACGCGGCCAAGGCCAACGGCCGCGACTGCGTGCGGACCTCGATCTCGGCGGCCTGAGCGAGCCGCGCCTGCACGCGGCCGCCGCGACGGCGGTGCCTCAGCCGGCTCGGTCCGCCAGCACGCGCTCGACGTCGGCCAGGCCCAGGCCGCGTGCGCGCAGCAGCACCAGCAGGTGGTAGGCCAGGTCGGCGGCCTCGCCCAGCAGCGCGGCGTCGTCCTGGGCCACGGCGGCGAGCGCGGTCTCCACGCCTTCCTCGCCGACCTTCTGCGCCACGCGGCGGACGCCGGCGGCGAGCAGCCTGGTTGTGTAATGACCGGCGGGCATCGTGCCCGCGCGCTCGGCGACCACGGCATCCAGCGCGCCCAGTTCGCTGCCGGCGGCGCCGGGAAAGCAGCTGGTGCGGCCGAGGTGGCAGGTGGGGCCCGCCGGCACCACGCGCAGCAGCAGCGCGTCGGCATCGCAGTCGGCTTCCAGCGCGACCACGCGCAGGTGGTGGCCGCTGGTCTCGCCCTTGGTCCAGAGCCGCTGCCGGCTGCGGCTGTGGAAGGTGGCCAGGCCGGTGGTGAGGGTGCGTTGCAGCGACTCGGGAGTCATGTAGCCGAGCATCAGCACGCGGTGGCTGGCCGCATCCTGCACCACGGCCGGCACCAGGCCGCCCTGCCTGGCCCAGTCGAGCGTCGGCATTGCAAGCGGTTCAGTCATCGCGCACCTCGATTCCGCGGGCGCGCAGCCCGCGCTTGAGCTCGGGGATCCGGACGTCGCCGGAGTGGAAGACGCTCGCGGCGAGCGCCCCGTCCACGTCCGCCTGTTCGAACACCGCGGCGAAGTGCTCGACCGCCCCGGCGCCGCCAGAGGCCACCAGCGGCACCTCGCAGTGCGCGCGCGCCGCGCGCAGCTGCATGATGTCGTAGCCGCTGCGCACGCCGTCGCTGCCCATGCAGTTGAGGACGATCTCGCCCGCGCCCAGCGCCTGCAGCTCGTCGATCCAGTCGAGCGTGCGCCGGCCGCTGTCGCGGATCGCGGCGGCGTCGCCGGTGTGGCTGCGCACCCGCCACTGGCCGTCGGCGTCGCGCAGCGAATCGACGCCGGCGACCACGCACTGCCGGCCGAAGGCGTCGGCCAGCTCGGACACCAGCGCCGGACGCTCCAGTGCGGGCGTGTTGACCGAGACCTTGTCGGCGCCGGCATGCAGCACGCGGCGCGCATCGGCCACGCTGCGGATGCCGCCGGCGACGCAGAACGGGATGTCGAGCAGGCGTCCGAGGCGCTCGACCCAGGCGACGTCGACCGTCCGCCCGGCGGGGCTGGCGGTGATGTCGTAGAACACGAGTTCGTCGACGCCTTCGCGCGCGTACAGCGTGGCCAGCTCGACGATGTCGCCGGCATCGACGTGGTCGCGGAAGCGCACGCCCTTGACCACGCGGCCATCGCGTACGTCCAGGCAGGCAATGATGCGGCGGCTCAACACGGTGGTCGCCCGAAGCCCGCATCGCGGCCAACGGTGGCGGGCGCGCCCGCGGCCAGCGCCTCGGCCAGGTCGACGCGGCCTTCCAGCAGCGCCTTGCCGAGCACGATCCCGGCGCAGCCGGCGCGGCGCGCGGCGGCAACGTCGGCGGCGTCGCGGGCGCCGCCGCTGGCCTGCACCTGCAGCCCCGGCGCACACGCCCGCAGCGTGCCGTACAGCGCCAGGTTGGGTCCGGCCAGCATGCCGTCGCGACCGATGTCGGTGCACAGCAGGTGGCGCAGCCCGGCCCCGGCATGGAAGCGCGCGAGGTCCTCCAGGCGCCCGGCGCCCTCCTCCGTCCAGCCGTGAACGCCCGGGCGCCACGCGCCGTCGGCGCCACGCCGCACGTCGAGCGCGACCACGATGCGCTCGGCGCCGAAGCGTTCGATCCAGCCGGCCACGCGCTCGCGCTCGCGCACGGCCAGCGAGCCCACCACCACGCGCGCGGCGCCGGCGTCGAGGATCGCGGCGACGTCGTCCTCGTGGCGCACGCCGCCGCCGGTCTGCACCTGCAGCGTGCTGCCCGCGCGGATGGCGCGCAGCAGCGGCGCCAGCGTGTAGCCGCCCGCGCGCGCGGCGTCGAGGTCGACCAGGTGCAGCCAGCGCGCGCCGCGGCCGGCATAGGCCAGCGCCTGCGCCAGCGGGTCGGCGGGATAGCGCGACTCGCGCGCGTAGTCGCCCTGCGCCAGGCGCACCACGCGGCCTTCGCGCACGTCGATGGCGGGATAGACGGTGAAGCTCATACGGCCTCCAGGAAATTGCGCAGCAGTCGCGCGCCGGCCGTCGCCGACCGTTCGGGGTGGAACTGGGCACCGGCCACGCGGCCGCGTTCGACGACCGCCGCGACTGCCGACCCGTGCACCGTGTCGGCCACGCAGTCGGCGCCCGGCTCCACCGCATAGCCGTGCACGAAGTAGGCCCGGGCACCGTCGTCGATGCCGGCCATCAGCGGCGAGGCACGGCGCGCGCGCAGGCGGTTCCAGCCCATGTGCGGCACGCGCAGCCCCGGCGCCGGCCGCATGCGCCGCACCATCCCCGGCAGCAGCCCGAGGCAGTCGACGTCGCCCTCCTCGGAGTGTTCGAACAGCAGCTGCATGCCCAGGCAGATGCCGAGCAGCGGAACGTCGAGCGTCGGCAGCACGTCGGCGAAGCCCTGCCCGCGAAGCAGGCGCATCGCCGGCGCGGCAGCGCCGACGCCGGGCAGGATCACGCGGGCGACGCCGCGCAGGCCGTCGGCGTCGCGCACGATGCGCGGCGTCGCGCCCAGGCGCTCCAGCGCATAGCAGACCGAGCCGAGGTTGGCGCCGCCGGCGTCGATCACCGCGACGGATGCGCTCACAGGGTCCCCTTGGTGCTGGGCAGGTCGCGGCCGGTGCGGGCGACGGCCTGGCGCAGCGCGCGCGCGAAGGCCTTGAAGCAGGCCTCGACCTGGTGGTGGTCGTTCTCGCCGCGCACCTCGAGGTGCAGGTTGAGCGCGGCGGCGTCGCACAGCGAGCGGAAGAAGTGCGGCACCAGCTCGGTCGGCAGGTCGCCGACGCGCTCGCGGCGGAAGGTGCCGGAGAACTGCAGCCAGGGCCGGCCGCCGAAGTCGAGCGCGGCGCTGGCCAGGGCGTCGTCCATCGGCAGGCTGAAGCCGTAGCGGCCGATGCCGCGCTTGTCGCCCAGCGCCTCGCGCAGCGCCTGGCCGAGCGCAAGCGCCGTGTCCTCGACGGTGTGGTGCTCGTCGACGTGCAGGTCGCCGTCGGCGTCGACCGCCAGCGCGATCCCGCCGTGGGTGCCGATCTGTTCGAGCATATGGTCGAAGAACGCCAGCCCGGTGCGGATACGCGGCGGCGAGGCGGCGTCGAGGTCGAGTTCGACGCGGATGCGGGTTTCGCGCGTCTCGCGCTCGACGCGCGCCTGCCGCGGCGCGTCGACCAGTGCGTGCGCGATCGCCTGCCAGTCCCAGTCGCCGCCGAAACGTCCGCGCAGCTTGAAGCCGCGGATGCCGAGGTTGCCGGCGAACTCGATATCGGTGTCGCGGTCGCCGACCATCGCCGAGCGCGCCCAGTCGATGTCGCGGTCGCGCAGCAGTGGCACCACCAGGCCCAGGCCCGGCTTGCGGGTGGGCGCGCTGTCTTCCGGCAGGCTGCGGTCGATGAGGATGTCGCGGAAGCGGATGCCCTGGCTCTCGAACACCTGCAGCATCAGCGCCTGCGGACCGTCGAAGTCAGCCTGCGGATACGCCGCCGTGCCGAGGCCGTCCTGGTTGCTGACGATGACGAAGGCATAGCCGGCGTCGCGCAGCTTCAGCAGTGCGGGAACCACGTCGCGGCAGAAGCGCAGCTTGTCCAGCGCGTCGACCTGGAAGTCGTCCGGTTCCTCGATCAGGGTGCCGTCGCGATCGATGAAGAGGATCGGGCTCATGCCGCCACCTCCAGCGCCGACAGCGCGGCGAGCACGCGGGCGTTCTCCGCGGCCGTGCCCAGGGTGATGCGCAGCGCGTCGTCGAGGCCACGTGCGCCGCGCTGGTCGCGCACGACCACGCCGGCAGCCAGCAACGCCGCCAGCGCCGCACCGGCATCCGCGAAGCGCAGCAGCAGGAAGTTGCCCTGTGACGGGTAGGCGCGTCGCACGTCCGGAAGCGCCGCGAGCTCCGCGCGCATCGGCTCGCGTGCGGCCACGATCCCGGCCGCGCGCGCGCGCGTGGCGGCGAGCGCATCGGGCGCGAGCGCGGCCAGCGCCAGTGCGGCGCAGGGCGCAGGCACGGGGTACGGCGCCTGGCAGGCGCGCAGCGCCGCGACCAGGGCCGCGTCCGCGATCACGCAGCCGATGCGCGCCGCGGCAAGCGCATGCGCCTTGGACAGCGTCCTCAGCACGGCCAGGTTCGAAAGCCCCTGCAGCAGCGCAACCGCCGACGGCTGGTCCGAATATTCGACGTAGGCCTCGTCGACCACCACCAGCGCGCGCCCGTCGAGCGCGCGTGCGATCGCCTCGATGTCCGCGAGCGTCACCAGGCCACCGGTTGGATTGGACGGCGAGCAGAGGAAGACGATGCGCGCGCCCGTGCGCAGTGCCTTGCCGACCACGGCGTCGGGGTCGAGCACGAAGTCGCCGTCGACCTCCTCCAGCGGCACTTCGACCAGGCGCGCACCCTGCAGCCGCGCGCTCACCGCGTACATGCCGAACACCGGCGGCGTCACCAGCACCGCGTCCTGTCCCGGGCGGCACAGCGCGCGCACCAGCAGGTCGATGGCCTCGTCGCTGCCGCGGCCGACCAGCAGCTGCCCGGGCGCACAGCCATACAGCGCTGCCAGCGCGGCGCGCAGGGCGTCGGGCTGCGGCTCCGGATAGCGCTGGCACAGCCCGGCGGGATCGGCGGCGTTGGGCCAGGCCGACTCGTTGGCATTGAGCCAGACCTCGCCGCGGGGCGCGTCCGAACGCGCGGAGCGGTAGCCGGCGAAGCCGCGCAGGTCCGGGCGCAGCAATCCGAGCGCGCTCATGCCGCCTGCTCCAGGCGCATGCGCACGGCGCTGGCGTGCGCCTCGAGGCCTTCGGCGCGGGCCATCGCCAGCGCGTCCGGGCCGATGGCGGCGATGCCTTCGGCCGTCGCCTCCTGCACGCTGATGAAGTTCTGGAAGCTCGATACCGACACGCCGCTGTTCGCGGCCGCGGCGCCGGCCGTGGGCAGCACGTGGTTGGTGCCGCTGCAGTAGTCACCCAGCGCCTCGGGCGTGTGGTCGCCCAGGAACACCGAGCCCGCCACCTGCACGCGGTCCAGCCATGCACGCGGTTCGCGCAGGGCGAGGATCAGGTGCTCGGGCGCGTAGGCGTTGCTGACCTCGAAGGCCTGCACCAGGCCGTCGACCCTGAGCATGCGCGAGCGCGACAGCGCCGTGCGCGCGATGGCCGCACGCGGCAGGCGCTCCAGCTGCCCGGCGATCGCGTCGGCCACGGCGTCGAGCAGCGCATCGCTGTCGGACACCAGCAGCACCTGCGAATCCGGCCCGTGCTCGGCCTGCGACAGCAGGTCGGCGGCGACCCAGCCCGGGTTCGCGCCCGCATCCGCGACCACCAGCACCTCCGACGGCCCGGCGGGCATGTCGATCGACGCCAGCCCGCGCTGCGCGACCTGGCGCTTGGCCTCGGTCACCCAGGCATTGCCGGGCCCGAACAGCTTGTCGCAGACGGGAATGGACGTGGTGCCGCAGGCCATCGCCGCGATCGCCTGCGCGCCACCCACGCGGTACACGCGCGTGATCCCGCACAGGCTCGCAGCGGCGAGGACCACCGGGTCGACGCTGCCGTCGGCACGCGGCGGCGTGCACATCACCACCTCGGCGCAGCCCGCAAGCCGCGCCGGCACGCCCAGCATCAGCACCGTGGACGGCAGCGGCGCGCTGCCCGCGGGCACGTACAGGCCGACGCGGCGGATCGGGCGCGCCATGCGCGCGCAGCGCACGCCCGGCGCCGTCTCCACCGCGTAGTCGGCCTGCATGCCGGCGCGGTGGAAGGCTTCAATGCGCGAGGCGGCGGCGCGCAGCGCAGCGAGCAGCTGTTGCGGCACGGCCGCCATCGCGGCGTCGAACGCATCCGCGCCGACGCGGGCATCCTCGAGGTCGACGCCGTCGAACCTGCGGCCCAGTTCGCGCACGGTCGCGTCGCCGCCGTCGACCACCGCATCGATGATCCCGGCCACGGTCGCGGTCACTTCCGCCGCCGTGTCCTGCACCGGCCGGTGCAGCGCCTCTGCGCGCCCGCGCGCATCGAGCGCGCTCCAGTCCAGGCGCTTCATGCCAGCGTCCTCTCGATCGGCAGCACCATCAGTCCGCGCGCACCGGCCAGCTTCAGGTCCTCCAGGCGCTGCCAGCCCATCGCGCCGTGGCACAGCGCCTGCAGCGCGAGCGTGTCCTTGCCGTCGACCTGCATCACCGTAGGTGGCTCGGCGTCCGGCAGCAGCGCCAGCAGGCCAGGTACCGCGCTGCGCGAGGCCTGGAACAGCAGCAGGCGGCTGTCGCGCAGCTTCAACACACCGTCCAGGCGCCGCTGCAGCATCTGCGCAAGCTCGTCGCGCGCGTCACCGAAGGGCCGCAGCGGGCCTGCCAGCACCGCCTGGCTGCGCAGCAGGGTCATCACCGGTACCAGCCGGTTGGCCGCCAGCGTCGCACCGCTCGACACCAGGTCGCAGACCGCGTCCGCCTGGCCCAGCCGCGGCGCGATCTCGACCGAGCCCGACAGCGTCACCACGCCCGCATCGATGCCCTGCGCCTCCAGCCACTGCCTGAGGAGCGCCGGATAGCTGGTGGCGATGCGCAGCCCCGAGAGCTGCGCCGGCCCGCTCCACTCGACGCCGTCGGGGATGGCGATGTCGAGCCGGCACTCGCCGAAGCCCAGCGGCCGCAGCTCGCTCGCCGCGGCGGCCGCGCCGAGCGCCTCGCGGCCGGCATTGGTCTCGTCAAGCACGTTGCGCCCGACGATGCCGAGGTCGCAGACGCCCTCGGCGATCATGCCGGGGATGTCGTCGTCGCGCACCAGCAGCAGGTCGACCGGCAGCGACTCGCCGTGGCAGAACAGGCGGTCGCGGCCCTCGCGCCAGGACAGGCCGCAGGACGCCAGCAGGGCACGCGCGGGCTCGCCCAGGCGGCCGGATTTCTGGATGGCAATGCGCAGCCGCTCGCGCGGTGTCGCGGAGGAGATCGGACTCATGGTGGGGACCTTCAGTGTCGGTCGAGGAGGCGCGGGAACTGCTCGCGGACGGCGGCCGCGTAGCCGCCCTCGCCGTGCTCCAGGGTGCGGGCGACGCGGCCCACGGTGGTGACGCTGACGCCGGTGCGCTGGTGGATCTCGCGGTAGGGCACGCCCTCGAGCAGCAGCGGCACCACGCGCCAGCGATCGGTCATGGCCTCGAGTTCGGCCGGGGTGCACAGGTCGCGCAGGAACGCCGCGATCTCGGCAGGGTCCTGCAGGGTCGCCAGCGCCTTGGCCAATGCCTTGAAGCCGGCGTCGGCATCCTTCTTCGGCACGGGGGCGGGACGCTGCTTCATCTGGACCAATGTATTAATGAGTTAGTACATTAACGCACGGCGATCCCGGCAGCGCAAGCCCCGCTCGCCTCGGCATCCACGACGCAGCGTCACAGGGGTGGCGGCAATGGCCGCCCGTGGCCGCCTTCGCGCGCAGGCAGGCAGTCGGAACAGGTAACGGGTTCAAGGGACCGGCGGCGTGGGCGGCCGCGCCGGTTGCGGGCTTCAGGACCGGCGACGCTCCGCCAGCATCCAGCCAAGGGCGACACCGGCCAGGGCGCCGATGACTTCCATCAGCACGCGGATGCCGAGGCCGTCGGGGTCATGGATCTTCGACAGCGCGATGCGCGCGTATACCGGCGACTCGAGCTTGACCACGCCCATGTAGAACAGGTGCCAGGTGTCGATGCCGGCGCTGATCGCGATCGCGGCCAGGCAGGCCCAGCCGATCGCATGTCCTTCAGGCCAGCGTGCACGCAGGCCGATGGCGTGGAACAGCGCGTAGGCCAGCAGGCCGACCAGCAGCGCGATCAGGCCCGCTTCCAGTGCACCTGGCCAGCCCAGGTGCAGGGGCAGGTTCAAATGCCCTGCCCCGCGCCGCGCACGGCGGCCAGCAGCACGCCGTCGCAGACCAGACGCACGGCCTCGGCCACGTCGCCGTCCATCGCGCGGTCGCGCTCCATGCCGGCGATGCGGCCGCGGATCACCGCGTGCGCGGCGTCGACGGCGCGGCCGGGATGGAAGGGCTCGCTGTCCGCAAGCTCCACGCGCAGCGCCTCGACCTCCTCCATGAAGCGCGCGTGGTCCGGCGTGCCCGCCGCCGGCGCGCCCGCCACCTTGGCCGCCAGCGCCGCCGCGTCGCCGCGTCGCGCCAGGTCGCGCGCGGCGTTGATCATGTCGCGGCGCAGGTCCAGCGCCTGCGCGGCGGTGTAGAGCTCCAGGCCCAGCACCTTGCCCAGGTCGTCGGCCATGGCCAGTACGTGCCGCGCCTCGTTGGCGCCCATCGATACGTGGTCTTCCGCATTCGCGCTGGTCGGCACCGAATAGACGCTGGCAGGATGCGCGCGGCTGGCGAGGTCGTTGACGATGGCCGCGGCGGTGTACTGCACGATCATGAAGCCGGACTCGGTGCCGTCCTCGTTGCCGATCAGGAAGGCCGGCAGGCCGTCGCTGGTGGCCGGGTCGACCAGCTTGTTGAGGCGGCGCTCGCTGATCGAAGCCAGCACCGGGAGTGCGGCCTTCAGGTAGCTCATCGCCAGCGCCAGCGGCATGCCGTGGAAGTGGCCCGCCGAAATGACCTGCTCCTCGACGTGTTCGGCGGCCTTGTCCGGGAACACCAGCGGGTTGTCGGTGACCGCGTTGAGCTCGACCTCGAGCACGCGCGCGGCCTGCGCCGCGGCGTCGCGCACCGCACCGTGCACCTGCGGCACGCAGCGCAGCGAGTAGCTGTCCTGCGGCTGGTGCTTCTTGCCGCCGCGGAAGGGCTTGAAGCGCTGGTAGAACTTCTCGCGCCCGTGGCGCTGGCTGGTCGGCACCCAGTCCCAGCCGATGTCGAAGGGCATCGCCTGCGCGGCGGGTTCATCCCAGCTGCCCGGCAACCACTGCCGGAAACGCGGCACCAGATGGTAGGCGATGTCGGCCAGCGTCGAGCCGTCCAGCAGCGCGCGCAGCTGCGCGGCGGCCGCCACCTGGCCCGGATGCGGGCGCAGCGCGTGCACGTCCTCGGCGTAGGCGCCCAGGCGGCCGGCGAAGGCGTCCAGCGTCATCGCTGCGGCAAGGTCCGCGGTGTCGAGCAGGTCCTCCAGCTTCGCCAGCGCCAGCACGCCCATGGCCAGCATCTGCGCGGTGCCGTTGTTCAGCGCCAGGCCTTCCTTGTAGGAGAGCTCGACCGGTGCCAGGCCCGCGCGCTGGAGCGCATCGGCGCCCGGCATGCGCTCGCCCTCGACGAAGGCTTCGCCGCCGCCCAGCAGCACGATCGCAAGATGCGAAAGCGGCGCCAGGTCGCCCGAGGCGCCGACCGAGCCCAGCTGCGGCACCACCGGCACCACGCCGGCGTTGAGCAACTGCGCCATCGCCTGCAGCGTGTCGACGCGGATGCCGGAATGCCCGCGCAGCAGCGTGTTGACGCGGATGCACATCATCGCCCGCACCACCGGCGCCGACATCGGCTCGCCGACGCAGACGGCGTGGGTGATGATCAGGTTGCGCTGCAGTTCGGCGTGCAGGGATCGCCCGGACGGCGCCGCGCCCGGCAGTTCGTCGCGCAGCGGATGGGCGCCAAGCAGCTTGTCGGCATTGCTGCCGAAGCCGGTGGACACGCCGTAGATCGGTTCTCCCCGGCGCACCTGTTCGGCAAGGAACTCCGCTGCGCGCGTCACGGCGCGCAGCGCGCCTTCGTCCAGCGACACCTGGGCGCCGTGGGCCACGGCCACCAGCTGCGGCCGGGTCAGCGACAGTCCATCAAGCAGTACCGGTTTCATCGTGCATCTCCCTTGATGGATGCGATGGCAGCAGCGCCGACGGCGCCGGCATCGTCGGTCCGGCATCGCGCAAGCAGTGCATCGGCGAGTCCTTCCAGCGTGACCTCGACCTGCTCGCCGCTGAGCAGGTCCTTGAGCGTCGCCACGCCGCGCGCGACCTCGTCCTCGCCGCGCACCACCACATGGCGGATGCCGGCGCGGTCCGCGTACTGGAACTGCTTGCCAAGCTTGCGCGGCTCGAACTGGGTTTCCACGTTCAAGCCGGCCGCGCGCAGCCGCTGCGAGAGCGCCAGCGCATCGTCCAGGCCGGCGTCGTCGAACAGCGCCACCAGCACGTCCACCGGGCTGCGCTCCGCGGCCACCAGGCCGGCCTCGCGCAGCTGCCAGAACAGGCGCGTCAGGCCAATGGAGATGCCGACGCCGGGCAGCTTCGACTTCGTGTAGTGGCCGGCGAGGTCGTCGTAACGGCCGCCGGAGCAGATCGAGCCGATGCCCGGGTTCGCGTCCAGCGTGGTCTCGTAGACCATGCCGGTGTAGTAATCCAGGCCGCGCGCGATGGAGAGGTTGATCGCGTAGCGCGACTCGGGCACGCCCATCGCACGCAGCATGCCGAGCAGCGCGCGCAGCTCGTCGCGGCCTTCCTCGAACAGCGGCGTGCCGGCGCCGAGCGCATCGAGCTTCGCGAGCGCATCCTCATGACCCGTCGAGCGGATGCGCGAGAACGCCAGCAGCCGCTCGGCCACCTCGGGCGACAGGCCGAAGCCCTCGCCCTCAAGCGTCGCGCGCACCGCTTCTTCGCCGCGCTTGTCAAGCTTGTCGATCTCGCGCAGCACCAGCGGCTGCGCCGCGTCGTCGATGCCCTGCCCCGCGAAGAACCCGCGCAGCAGCTTGCGGTGGTTGAGCTGGATGGTGAATTCACCGATGCCCAGCGCATCGAACACGGCGTTGATCACCGCCGGCACCTCGGCCTCGAAGCGCGGCGACAGCGTGTCCTTGCCGATCACGTCGATGTCGCACTGGTAGAACTCGCGGAAGCGGCCGCGCTGCGCGCGTTCGCCGCGGTAGACGCGCTGCATCTGGTAGCGGCGGAAGGGGAAGGCCAGGTGGTGCTCGTGCTCGGCCACGTAGCGCGCCAGGGGCACGGTCAGGTCGAAGCGCAGCGCCATTTCCGGCACGTCCTGCCCGCCGCCGCCCTGGGCCTTCTCCAGCGCGCCGGTGGACTGCACGAAATACACCTGGCGCTCGGTCTCGCCGCCGGTCTTGGTCAGCAGCACATCAGAGAGCTCGAACACCGGCGTTTCCACCGGCAGGAAGCCCCAGGCCTCGAAGGTGCGGCGGATGGTGTCGAGCATGCGCTGGAAGGCGACCTGCTCGCGCGGCAGCAGTTCGAGGACGCCCGGGGGCGTGCGTGGCTTGATCAAGGCGGGGCTCCGGTGCAGGCCATGGCCGGTGGGCCCGCCATTCTAGCGACTGCGGCCGCCGCGCCGGCCGTCTGCGCAAGCAAGGCTTGCCCTTCCCGCCCCGGAGTCCCTAAAATGCGCAGCTCACCTGTCGGGGTGTAGCTCAGCCTGGTAGAGCGCTACGTTCGGGACGTAGAAGTCGCAGGTTCAAATCCTGTCTCCCCGACCACTGGTGATCACGCAAAGGACCGGCCCCAGGGCCGGTTTTCTGCTTTTTGGCGCCTCCCGGGCGCCGGGATCGCTCGATGTCCGCACCCCGCGCCGCCCGCCGCGTCCCTGCACGCACCTGGCTGCTGGCACTGGCCGGCATCACACTGGCCGCCTTCAACCTGCGCACCGCGGTCACCTCGATCACGCCGCTGCTCGACGTGGTCGGCCACGAGTTCGGGTTCGGCGCCACCATGGCCGGCGTCATCGGCATGCTGCCGGCGGCGGCGTTCGCGGCCTTCGGCGCCGCCACGCCCGCGCTTGCCCGTCGCATCGGGCTCGAACGCACCGTGCTGTTGGCGATGGCGCTCGCAGCGGTCGGCCTGGTGCTGCGTTCGCTGGCCGGCGGCATGGGCCTGCTGGTCGCCGGTTCGCTGGTGTCGCTGGCCGGCATGGGCATCGGCAACGTGGTGCTGCCGCCGTTGGTGAAGCGCTGGTTCCCGCACCGCATCGGCACGCTGAGCGTGGTCTACATCACCGCCCTGCAGGCGGGCACCATCATGGCGGCGCTGCTCGCTGTGCCGCTGGCCAACGCCTTCGGCTGGCGCCTGTCGATGGGCGCGTGGACGCTGACGGCACTCGTGGCGATGCTGCCGTGGCTGGCATTGCTGCGCCGGGGAACAGACGCGGGACCGGAAGCCGCCACCGGCACCGACACCAACACGGACGACGACGACGACGAAATCCCCGCCGCGGGCGCCACCGACCTCGAGTCCACGCCCGCGTCGCGCAGCCGCGTCTGGCACACATCGCTGGGCTGGGGCATGGCGCTGATGTTCGGCATGACCTCGCTGGCCACCTACGCGATGTTCACCTGGATGCCGCGGATCTTCACCGACGCCGGCGCCTCGCCGGCCTTCGGCGGCGCGATGGTTGCGCTGTATACCGGCTTCAGCCTGCTTGGGGGCCTGGTGGTGCCGGCGCTCGCCGTGCGCATGCCCAACACTTTCGTGCTCGCGCTCGGCTGCGCCGCGGCGCAGTTCGCCGGGTTCGCCGGACTGTGGGCAGCGCCGATGGCGGCCCCGTGGCTGTGGGCCACCCTGGTGGGCATCGGCGGCTGCACCTTCCCGCTCGGCCTGACCCTGATCAACCTGCGCACGCGCACGCCGGCAGGGTCGGCGGCGCTCTCGGGCTTCACCCAGGGCGTGGGCTACACGCTGGCCTGCCTCGGGCCGCTGCTGTTCGGCATCCTGAAGGACGCCACCGCTGGCCTGGCGTGGCCGTTCGTGATGTTGGCTGCGAGCGTGATCGTGATGCTGCTCGGCGCCTGGCAGGCCTGCAAGCCGCGCCATCTCGAGGACATGCCGGGCCAGCAACCACGCTGAGACCCCGCATCTTGCCGGGATGCATCTGGCACGGGTCTTGCGGCCACGCATACCGAATGCTTCACCCGGCCCCGGGGCCAGCGAGCTTCTCCAGCCGCTCCGGCCATCACTTGCACCGGCATATCGCGCAGTTCGTCACATTTTGACGGGCGGCGTCAAAGCGGTACCCGCATGGAAATACGTGAATGAGCGTCCTCCAGCCGCTGTCGATCGACACCGGGACCGAGCATCCGCAACCCGAGCGCACGCGCGGCTTCTACCTTTCCGTCCCCACGAAATTCGGCACCTCGCTGCTGCTCGCCCTGACCTGGGTGGGCGTGAGCGTCTGGCTGTCCCTGCCCTGGCTGGACGATCTGGGAGACCTGATCGGCCGCCCGCTCGCGATCGGCGTGATCACCTTCATCGCCTACGTACCGGGCTTCATGAACGCCTTCCTGATCTCGACGATCCTGCTCGACCGCAGGCCCGCCCGCAGCATCCCCGCGCACTACCCTGCCATCACCGTGCTGGTGGCCTGCTACAACGAAAGCGCGAACATCGAACACACCATCCGCAGCCTGGCGCAACAGACCTATCCCGGCGACATGACGGTGCTGGTCCTTGATGACGGCTCCACCGATGACTCGGCCGAGTGCGCCGAGGCGGCGATCGCAGGCGTCAGGCTGTCGCCCGGCCACGCGATCCGCCTGGTCCGCGGGGAGCGCAACATCGGCAAGGCGGGCGTCCTCAACCGTGGCCTGGCACTGACCGACGACGCCCTCGTGGTGACGGTCGACGGCGACTCCTGGGTCTACCGCGACGCGATCGCGAACCTGATCGAGCGCTACCTGGCCGACCCGCCCGGCACGCGCGCCGTGGCCGGTTCGGTCCTGGTGCGCAACTCGCGGCTGAACTGGCTGACCCGCGTGCAGGAATGGGACTATTTCCACGGCATCGCGGCGGTCAAGCGCATGCAGAGCATGTACCACGGCACGCTGGTGGCCCAGGGCGCGTTCTCGGTGTACGACCGCGCGGCGCTGGAAGACGTGGGCGGCTGGCCGGAGTGCGTGGGCGAGGACATCGTGGTGTCCTGGGCGCTGCTGGAGCGCGGCCACCGCATCGGCTACTGCGAGGACGCCGTGGCCTTCACCAACGTCCCCGATCAACTGTCGCAGTTCGCCGGCCAGCGCCGACGCTGGTCCCGCGGCCTGATCGAAGCCTTCAAGCACCATCCACGGCTGCTGGTGAAGCGCCGGCTGAGCCTGATCTTCATCTGGTGGAACGTGCTGTTCCTGCCGCTGGACCTGGTCTATACGCTGGTGTTCATCCCCGGCATCGTCGCTGCCCTGTTCGGCTACTACCACATCGTCGGCATCATGACCCTGCTGGTGCTGCCGCTCGCGGTGGCCTGGAACGCCTTCATCTTCCGCACCCAGAGCCTGATGTTCAAACGCCAGGAGCTCAAGGTGCGCCGAAACACGCTCGGGTTCATCAACTACGTGATCGCGTACTCGCTGATCCTGCAGCCCATCTGTGTCTGGGGCTACTTGTCGGAGCTGGCCGGACTGCGCAAGAGCTGGGGGACCAAATGAGCAGGTTCACGTGGATCGTCGCAGCGTGCATGGTGTTCGCCGCGCCCACCGCCATCGCCGCGTCCCCGGTGGCGGGCGGTACGGAAGTCTTTTTCTCGGACGATGCCGACGACACCTCGGTGCAGGAGCTCGCCGTCAGCGCATTCGACCGCTACGACGATGCCGAGCACTTCCGCGGCCTGACCCTGGAGCAGGCGCGGATCCGGCCGCTGGGCGACCGCGGCTGGACCGATCACCGCGCCTACCTGCGCCTTGCCGACACCAGCGGCGAGCTGAAGTGGAACACCAAGGTCGGTACCGACGGGCACACCGTGCTCGGCAGCGCGTCCCTGGTCCGTGACCGCGCGTGGCGACAGGAGTACTTCATCGAGCGCGACGTGCTCGAAACCCGCTCGGGACGCGAAGGGCGCTACGCCACCTTCGCCGGGGCGGCGTTCAACATCCCGCTGGATGCACGCGGCCAGCAGCTCACCCTTCTGGGCGGCCTGCAGGAATTCCCCGGCAGCAACCTGCGCACGCACCTGCGCGCGGTGTACTCGCTGCCGCTGGTGACGGACTGGGGACTGGGCCTGCAGCTGCGCGCGCGCAGCTTCCACAACAGCCACCCGCGCGAGCTGGACTACTACTCGCCGCGCCGTTTCGACGAAGTACTGCCGCTGCTGCGGATCCGCCGCTTCCACGGCGGATGGATGTTCGCCGCCGCCGCCGGGGTCGGCCGCCAGCGCGAAGCGGACGCGGACTGGCGCGCCGCCCGGCTGGCCGAACTGACGGTGGAAAGCCCGCGCGGGGCAAGCGACTGGTACCTGCGTGCCCACCTGCTGTACAGCAACACGCCCGTGGGCGACGGCGTCAACTACGGCTACCGGCAGCTGGACCTGCAGCTGGTACGCGGATTCTGATCCCGGGGCCGCTCAGCGGAACGTCGCGATATCCACCGTCGAGCGCTTCCCCACCTCGGCCGCGTGTGCGTCCAGCCATTCCTGCGCCTTGGCACGACCGTGGTCGCGCAGGGTTTCGAGGAACGGCAGGCTGGTGGTCGACTTCGAATCGTTGTCGAGCCGGGCCATCAGTTCGTCATCGGCGATCATGTGCATGCGCTTGCGACGCACCGGGTGCTCCTTCACCAGCCAGGGCACGACCGAGCGGCGGACGAACTCGCGCATGCGGATCAGGCTGCGCATCTCGGCAAGAAAGGCGGCGTTGAACGCCAGCGCCTGCGTGCGGTCGCGGATGTCCGCAGCCGAGCGCGGCAGTTCCCCGTGGCTGACCGGGCTCAGCAGCACCATCAGCACGTCGTCGACCCTGCACTCCGCCAGCAGCGGAAGCACCGGCGGGTTGGCGGCGAAGGCGCCGTCCCAGTACGGTTCGCCGTCGATCTCCACTGCGGCATACAGCGCGGGCAGGCAGGACGATGCAAGCACCACGTCCGCGCTCAGCTCAGGCGTGCGGAACAGGCGCAGCCGGCCGGTATTGGCATTGGTTGCGGCGATGAACAGGTCGAACCTGCGCTGCGCGCGCAGGCGCTCGAAATCGACCTGCGCTTCGACGATGTCACGCAGCGGGTCGTAGCCCAGCGGGTTGAACTGCGCCGGGGCCAGGAAGCCGCTCCACTGCAGCATCAGCGAGGCCATCGGCGAAGGCCGGCCATCCACGGACCCTGCCCCCGCTTGCAGCAGCGGCGCACTGCCACCGACGGCGGTCCAAAAGCGGGCCAGGGCTTCGCGCGCGGCTTCGGGGCCGCCTTCTAGCAGGCCATGGGCCAGGACCACGGCGTTCATCGCGCCGGCGCTGCTGCCGCTGGCGCCGCGCAGGTCCAGGCGGCCGTCCTCGAGGAGTGCGTCGAGCACGCCCCAGGTGAACGCGCCATGCGCGCCGCCGCCCTGCAGGGCCAGGCTGACGCGGCGCGGCGCACGTTGGTTCCGGGCGGTGGTCCTGGCTTTACTCACTGCGTCGGCTCCGGGTCAGGTTCCTTGGCCAACCCGGGGGCGGGCTGACGCGACAGCATCACACGTCGGCCGCGTCGGCACGCTTACACGGTGCCCAATGCTTCAAGCCGCGCACGCAGCGCGTCCAGCCGCAGATCGCCCGCAGCGCCAGGGGACGTGCGCGCGGCGAGGCTCGCGGCCGGGTCGCCTTCGGCCCAGCGCGCCGGGTCGGCAGCCTGGCGATAGGCCTCGCGAAATGGCAGGCCGTCGCGCGCCATGTCGACGGCGAGATCGGTCGCATACATCGAAGGCTCCAGCGCGGCGCGCATGCGTTCCGTGTTCCAGTCGAGGTTGCGCAGCAGGTCCGGCAGCAGGGCCAGCGCCTGCAGGCCCTTGCCGAAGCCATGGAACAGCGCGCCCTTCGACAGCTGCAGGTCGCGGTGGTAGCCCGAGGGCAGCGAGAGCAGCTGTTCGATCTCGGTACGCGCGGCGGCGACGCTGGCATAGGTCGCGCGCATCAGCTCGATGACGTCGGGGTTGCGCTTGTTGGGCATGATCGAGCTGCCGGTGGTGTACTGGGCCGGCAGGCTGGCGAAGCCGGATTCGCCGGTGGTGAACAGGCTCAGGTCCCAGGCCAGGCGGCGCAGGTCGAGCATGGCGCTGGACAGCGCCTCGAGCGCGGCCATCTCGAACTTGCCGCGCGAGAGCTGGGCGTAAGTCGCGGCGACCTGCATGCGGCCGAAGCCCAGCGCCGCGGTGGTGTGGTCGCGATCCAGCGGCAGGTTCACGCCGTAGCCTGCGGCACTGCCGAGCGGGTTGGCGTCGATCCAGGCCAGGGTGTCGGCGGCGCGCACGGCATTGTCGATGAAGGCTTCGGCCCAGGCCGCCCACCACATGCCGAGCGAGGACACGACGGCGCGCTGCAGGTGGGTATAGCCGGGCAGCGGCACGTCGCGCTCCGCCTGTGCGCGGTCCAGCGCGATGGTGGCGGTCTCGATGCACAGTGCGTGGGTGCGGGCCAGCTTCTCCTTCAGCCACAGCCGCGTGGCCACCAGCACCTGGTCGTTGCGGCTGCGGCCGGTGTGGATGCGGCGGCCGGCGTCGCCCAGGCGTTCGGTCAGGCGCGCTTCGATGGCGGAGTGGCCGTCTTCGTAGCGCGCATCGAGCACGAAGCTTCCGGTGCTGAAGTCGTCGGCCAGCGCGTCGAGTTCGCGCGCGATGCCGGCGAGCTCATCCGCTGACAGGATGCCGATGCGCTCGAGGCCTTCGGCGTGGGCGCGGCTGGCCTGGATGTCGTGCAGGAAGAAGTCGCGGTCGAGGATGACGTCGTCACCCGCCAGGAAGGCCTGGATGTCGCTGTCGACGGTGACGCCGGGCTTCTGCCAGAGGAGGTCGGACATGGTGCGTGCTCTCCGCAAAAAATGGGTGCTGCTGTTGTGGGAGCGGCTATAGCCGCGAATTTCCCATGCTGGCTGGATCTGGTCGCAGCTATAGCTGCTCCTGCAGGGGTGGGGGCGCAGCTATGGCTGCTCCTGCAGGGGTGGGGTCGCAGCTGTAGCTGCTCCTACAGGGGGTGGGATGGGCCCCGGTCGGGGTCGGGGTCGGGGTCGGCCATGGGGTCCATGGGAATGCCGAGGACTTCTTCGTAGCCGAAGGCGAGGTTGAGGTTCTGCAGGGCCTGGGTGGCGGCGCCCTTGAGCAGGTTGTCGAGCGTGGACACCACCACCAGGCGGCGACCGTCTGCCGACAGCGTGAAGCCGCCGACCTCGACGCCGTGGCGGCCAGCGATGGCGCTGACCCAGGGCGCGTCGTCGGTGACGCGCACGAGGGGCTCGGCGCGGTAGCGCGCGTGGTAGCGGGCTTCAACCGCGTCACGGTCCATCGCCTCGCGCAGGTGCATGTTCGCGGTCAGGGTGATGCCGCGGAAATGCGGCGCGACGTGCGGCATGAATTCCACCGGCGTGCCGAGATGGCGGGTGACTTCGCGCTCGTGCAGGTGGTCGACCAGCGCATAGGGCATGAGGTTTTCGCGCAGCTTGTCGGCGTTGTTGCGGTCCGACGGCGTGGTGCCCGCACCGGAGTAGCCGGATACGCCGAAGCACTGGACCGGGCCATCGAGCAGGTCGAGCATCGGCGCGACCGCAAGCTGCATGGCGCTGGCGTAACAGCCGGGATTGGCGATTCGGCGCTGGCCCGCATACGCGCCGCGAGTGAGCTCCGGCAGGCCGTAATACCAGGCATCGTTGAAGCGGTGATCGGCCGACAGGTCGACGATCACCGGGCCACGGGCGTCGACGGCATCGGCCTGGGGGTCGACGTCGACGTCGGTAACGGCGTGAGCGCCTGCCGTGCCCAGCGACGCGATGCATGCGTCCGACTTGCCGTTGGGCAGCGCCAGGATCCATGCGTCGAGCCCGAGGCCGCCGAGCTCCTCATGCGCAAGGCTGCGGTACCGGAGCTCGCCCCGGTATTCCGGCACGTGGGCGGACACGCGCTGCCCATCGAGCTCGCGCGAGGACACCGCCGCCAGCTCGAAGCCGGGATGCGCGGCCAGCAGCCGGATCAGTTCGGCGCCGGTATGCCCGCGCGCGCCCACGATGCCAACGGTCCTAGCCATCCAGCGCCTCCTCGTTCTTCTTTACGTCCACCAGGGTGGCCGGTCGCGTGGCGCAGTGCGCGACCGCGCGCTCGATGGCCGGGAACCGGTCCATTCCGTACCAGAACACCTTCCACATGCCCTGTTTCAGGCAGCCGTCGGACTCGGAATAGTAGAAGGCGTTGGCGGCGTTGCCGTTGCGCGAGCGCCAGAACAGGGTCGGCGTTTCTTCGCGCATCACCTGCCAGACGGCGCGCCCCAGGCCTTCGCCCTGGGCATCGTCAAGCACCGCGAACTTGTCGAGATAGGGCACGCCGTCGACCTCGGTCAGGATCACGGCGGTGCGGTAGTTCTCGCTGACATAGGCACGCAGCAGCGGCGTGCGCTCGAAGTAGTCCGGCAGCAGGCTGCGGCCAAAGGCCGACTCGATCAGCATGCGCATCCGCGGCAGGTCGAGCTCGTTCCACGCAGCCGCGCGCAACACGCGCTCGCCGCGACGCACCAGCGTGCCGGAGCCCTTGTGCGTGAACAGCTCGCGCGCCAGCTGGTCGGGCCGTGTGATCGACACCGACGATGACGGCGGCAACACCATCAACAGATTGTGGATCTGCTCGATCTTCAGGCGCATGCCCGAGTGCAGCCAGGGCTGCGCCAGCAGTTCCTCGTACTCGGTGCTCAGGTTGATCGAATCGATCACCTTGTCATCGGGACCGAGCAGGCCACCGGTCCCGGTAAGGAAGACGATCTTGTAGGGCTGGATGGTCTTGATCAGCTCGTTGGCGGCCCAGTCGGCGTTGACGTTGACGATCTGGCCTTCGGCGGTCTCGCCAAGGGATGTGATCACCGGGATCGAGCCGGCCTTGATCGCCGCGCCGATGCCGTCGGTGTCCACGCGCGTGACCTGGCCTACCAGTCCGTAGCGCTCGCGGTCGAGGAAGGCGCATTCGAAGACACCGGACTGGATCGAGGTCGCGCGCACGCCCTCGATCTGCAGCGCCTCCACCAGCCGCAGGTTCTGCTGACGCATCACCCGGCGCACGATCGCCAGCCCCGCGGCATCGGTATGGCGCAGGTTGTCGACCGTGCGCTTCTCGATGCCGGCCTCGCGCATGGCCTCGTCAAGTTGCGGTCCGGCGCCGTGGACCACGATCGGCGTCAACCCGACCTGCTGCAGGAATGCCAGCGAAGACGTCAGCGCCTCGAGGTCGTCGCGCAGCACCGCGCCGCCGACCTTGACCACGGCAAAGCGCTTGGCATCCAGCTGCGAAAACCGCTTCAGGTACTGGCTGATCTCTTTCGCGCTGCCCATGCCCGACAACAGTCGAACAATGGTCTGGCGGGTCTGTGCGTGTGCTTGCATGGCTTGCTGCTTCGTGAGGTTGAGTTGGGGGCAAGAGCTTTCCTGTCGCGGATTTGCGCGGATTACGCGGATTTGGCCGAGGCAGGTTCGAGCGACACTTCCTGGAACAAACAGTTTGTGGAACGGCTCTTATCCGCGTGGATCCGTGGCAAAGCTGTTGCCCTGGATGATTCGCACCACCGCCGCGGCATAGGTGCGCAGCTGGTCCAGCGCGACCCATTCGTCGGCGGTGTGGGCCTGGGCGATGTGGCCGGGGCCGAAGACGATGGCGTCAAGGCCCGCGGCGGAAAACAGCGAGGCTTCGGTCCAGAAGTCGACGGCGTTGCCGATCGGCAGCCCGAGGTCTTCGGCCAGGTCGCGCGCGGCGAGGCGGCGCTCTTCGGCGCTGGCGGTATCGCCCGCCGGAAGCGAGGGGCCGTGGAAGGTGGCGGTGTAGTCGCTGCCTTCGGGCGCAAGCGCCGCGAAACGCGCGTGCAGCTGCGCCAGGTCGTGCGAAGGCAGCGGCCGGAAGCCGAAGCGCACTTCGGCCGCGGGCGCGATCACGTTGGCCTTGATGCCGCCCTCGACGCGACCGATGTTGAAGCGCAGGCCGGTGAGGCCGCCGAAGCGCTGGTGGGCTTCGCCTTCGGCCACGGCCAGCGCGTCCACGCCCCAGCGCATGGCCTTGTGCACGGCGCTGGCGGACAGCGCCTGCGGACCCGAAGCATGGCCGGCTTCGCCGTGGAAGCGGAGTTGCACGGCAGCAATGCCACGATGGGCGAGCACGGCTTCGCAGCCGGTGGGTTCGGCCACCAGTACCTGGTGGAAACCGTGGTCACCGGCGAGGAAAGCGGCGATGCAGCGCGGGTCGTTGGCCTCTTCATCGCTGCTGAAAAGGAAGGCGACGTCGCCATCGCCGGCCTGCGCGGCGGCAATCAGCGCCGCGGCCGCGCCCTTGATGTCGCAGGCACCGAGGCCGATGGCGCGATCGCCTTCGACGCGCAGCACGTGCGGATCAGCGGTCCATGCCGGTGAATCCGGCACCGTGTCCAGGTGCACGTTGAACAACAGCGACGGCGTGCCGCGGCGCGCGAACAGCGACACCGCCCCGGCGCCATGATCGGTCACCGTGACTTCAAAGTCCGGCAGCTGGGCGCGGATGTAGTCGAAGATGCCGCCGGTGCCGATGGCGCGCGGTGGATTGCGGGTGTCGAAGGACACCAGCGCCGCGAGGTGTTCAAGAACCCTGTCGATCACGTCGCCAGACTCCTGTGGGGGGGGGGCCCGGGGGGGGGGGGGGGGGGGGGGGGGGGGGGGGGGGGGGGGGGGGGGGGGGGGGGGGGGG
>NZ_JBCLUZ010000023.1:0-5599 GCF_039548395.1 Luteimonas changyuni | reverse complement strand
TCTTGCGGTCTATCTCCCGCTAGTGATTGCGTCCGCTCCCCCCCCCCCCCCCCCCGCTCCCACAGATGGCCGCTCCCACAGAAAGCGCTGCTGCGCTGCTGCAGAAGGCGCTGCTGGAGAATCCGGTCACGACCGGTTGACCTCGGCCCACAGCGTGCTGCTCATGCCGAACAGCTTGATGAAGCCCTCGGCCTGCTCCACTCCCCAGTCGGCGGACTGGGCATAGGTCGCACCGCTGGCGTTGAGGATGTGCGGCGAGCGCAGGGCCACGGCGTCGACGCGGCCGCCGCGGGTTTCAAGCACTACTTCGCCGTTGACCATCCGCTGCGAGGAGGCCAGGAAGGCTTCGAGATCGGTCTTCAGAGGGTCGTGGTAGAAGCCCTCGTACACCAGCTCCACCCACTTGCGGCCGACGTCGGGCTTGAAGCGGTTCTGCTGCTTGCTGAGCACCGCCTCCTCCAGCGCACGGTGTGCGACCAGCAGCGCAGCAAGCCCCGGCGCCTCGTACACGATGCGACCCTTCAGGCCGATGGTGGTGTCGCCGGTATACATGCCGCGCCCGACGCCGTAGGAGGCGAACATGCGGTTGAGCCGGGCAAGGATCTGCTCGCCCGGCATCTCCCGGCCATCGATCGCCACCGCTTCGCCCCCGATGAAGCGCAGCGCGACCTGCAGCGGTTCATTCGGCCAGGCGCTGCGCGGCGCGCACCAGCCGCGGGCGCCCTCGCCCGGCGCTTCCCAGCGGTCGATCTCGCCGCCGGACATGGTGATGCCCAGCAGGTTCTCGTTGATGGTGTAGGCCTTCTGCTTCGACTGCACGCCGAAGCCGCGCTCTTCCAGATAGGCCTGCTCGTAGGCGCGGGTCTGCGTGTGTTCCTTCTGGATCTCGCGGATCGGCGCCACGATCCGGTAGTCGCCCGACGCCTTCACCGCCAGGTCGAAGCGCACCTGGTCGTTGCCCATGCCGGTGCAGCCGTGCGCGATCGCGTTGGTGCCAAGGTCGCCGGCGCGTGCAAGGGCCGCGTCGACGATCAGGTAGCGGTCGGAGACCAGCAGCGGGTACTGGCCCTGGTAAGCCTCGCCGGCGTGGATGAAGGGCTTCACGAAGCCGTCCCAGATCGCCGGGCCGCCGTCGATGGTGACGTGGCTGGCGACCCCAAGCTCGGCCGCCCGCGCCTCGATCGCCTCGCGCTCGGCCGCGTCCACGCCGCCGGTATCGGCGAACACGGTGTGCACGGCCCAGCCGCGCTCCTGCAGCCACGGCACGCAGAAGCTGGTGTCCAGCCCGCCGGAGAAGGCGAGGACGATGTCTTTGGATTCGGACGGAGCGGTCATGTGGAGGTCTCGGGATGCGGGGGAAACTGGTAGTGGTAGGGACTGCTGGGGCGACTGGCGGGCGACTGGCGGAGGACTGTTGGGGACTGTTGGGGACTGTTGGGGACTGTTGGGGAATGGTGGGGGGCTGGCGGGGACTGGCAGGGGACTGGTAGGGACTGGTGGGGCGACTGGCGGGGCTGTTGTGGGAGCGGCTACAGCCGCGATCGGGATGTATGGCATGCCCGGCAGGCCGCGGCCATCGCGGCCATGGCCGCTCCCACAGGCCGCTCCCACAGGCCACTCTCCACAGGCCGTTCCACAGACCGGACCACAGGCCGCCTCAGCGCCCCGCCAGCGCCTTCATCACCGCCTTCTGCACGTGCAAACGGTTGCCGGCTTCCTGCACGGCGATGCAGGCCGGCGAGTCCATCACCGCATCGCTGGCCTTGACGTTGCGGCGCAGCGGCAGGCAGTGGCTGAAGACGGCATCGTTGGTGCGCGCCATCTTGGCCTCGTCGACCATGAAGTGCCGGAACTGGTCGCGGATCGGCTTCTCGGGCGCCCAGTTGCCGAAGTACGGCAGTGCGCCCCAGCTCTTGGCATACACCACGTCGGCGCCGGCATAGGCG
The DNA here is from genome assembly GCF_039548395.1 of Luteimonas changyuni. Taxonomy (NCBI): domain Bacteria; kingdom Pseudomonadati; phylum Pseudomonadota; class Gammaproteobacteria; order Lysobacterales; family Lysobacteraceae; genus Luteimonas; species Luteimonas changyuni. Next base: position 3,653 of record NZ_JBCLUZ010000023.1, on the reverse strand, counting down.
GATTCGATGTCGTGGCTGACGGACAGCGACCCACCACTTTCGGCAACGTTGGCTTCGGCCCAACCCATGTAGCGCCCGTCCAGCACGTATTCCGGCGTCGGGCACAGCAGGGTCACGTCCATGCCCATGCGGGTGGCGATGGTCAGCGCCGAGTTCGCGACCGCGGTGTTCAGCGGCTTCGGGTGGTATGTCCAGGTCAGCACGTACTTCTTCCCGCGCAGGTCGCTGGTGCCGAAGTGCTCCTGAAGCGCCAGCGCATGCGCCAGCTCCTGGCAGGGATGGGTAATGGTCTCCATGTTGATGACCGGGACCGTGGCGTACTTCGCGAAGCCCTTCAGCACCCGGTCCTCGCGGTCGACCGCCCAGTCGACGAACTTCGGAAAGGCGCGCACGCCGATCATGTCGACGTACTGGCTGAGCACCCGCGCGACCTCGGCGATGTGCTCCTCGGGCTCGCCGTCCATCACCGAGCCGAGCTCGAACTCGATCGGCCACGCGTCCTTGCCCGGCTGCAGCACCACCGCGTGCGCACCGAGCTGGAAGGCCCCGAGCTCGAAGCTGGTGCGGGTGCGCATCGAGGGATTGAAGAACACCAGCGCGATCGACTTGCCCTTCAGCGCGTCGCCGACGGGATCGCGCTTCAGGCGCGCGGCTTCGGCGAGCACGGCGTCGAGCTGGGCGCGGGTCCAGTCCTGGGTGTTGAGGAAGTGCTGCGGGGTGGGAGTCATGGCTTGGTCCATGGAAACGGAAACGAAAAAGCCCGGCGCGGGCCGGGCTTCGAACGACGGAACACAGGTGCTGTCCGGTCTAACCCAGGGAAAGGTGGGATTCCGGTCGACGCGCGCGCGAGGTCATGCCTGCCGCCATGCGGGCGGAGGTCAGGAGGTCGTGGACTCGGGCGTCGGCTTGTTGCATCGCAGCGATCTTCCCATGCCGGCTGGCGCCGGGCAAGGGTCGACTCAATCGACGTTGCCTTCCCGCACCACCGGGGTCACCGCCACCTTGACCCGGAGCCGGTTGCCCGGGTCGCGCGGCAGCCGCGAGCGGTACTTGACCCCGCGGACCACGTAGTCGACGTCATAGGCGATCGGGCGCCGGAACTCGCGCTCCACCGGCACCATGCGGCAGTCGCCCTCGCCGTCGCCGTCGGTATCCGGTGCCGCGTCGCGGCGATTGCCGGGCGTCAGGACGTCGCGGACGGCGCCGACCACGCGCGACAGGCCGCGCCGGTCTTCGCTGTCTTCGGGCTGCACCAGGCTGGACTGTTCGCAGCGCTCGACCATGCTGGTCGCGCGCAGCGTCTGGTAGACGGGTTCCGCGCGCAGCACCTGGGCGTACTCGTAGCGCACGTTCTCGTCCTGGATCACCGTGTGCTGCGCCCACGCGGGATGCACCGCGAACGCCGGGACCAGGAGCGCGGGGGCCAGAAGCAGCGGCAGCCACCGCTTTGCGGGAAAGTAGGCAGGCATGGCGAACGCGCAGTGTAGGCGCTGGACTTGCCCAAGGGCTGAATCGTGGCTGTCATGGCCCCCCACCGGTAGAATCCCCGGTCTGCCCAGCGGCCCGTGAAATGACCCTCCGACTCTTCAACAGCCTCAGCCGCAAGCTCGAGGCCTTCCAGCCACGCGACCCCGCCCGCACCACGATGTATGTCTGCGGGCCGACGGTCTACAACTACGTGCACATCGGCAACGCCCGCGGGCCGGTGGTGTTCGACGTGCTGGCCGGCGTCCTGCGCCGCCGTTTCGGTGCGCTGGCCTACGCCCGCAACATCACCGACGTCGACGACAAGATCAACGCCGCCGCCGCCGCGCAGGGCGTGCCGATCTCGGTCATCACCGACCGCTTCGCCGCCGCCTATCGCGAGGACATGGCCGCCCTGGGCGTGGCACCGCCGGACATCGAGCCCGAGGCCACGGCGCACATCGGCCAGATCATCGCCATGATCGAACGGCTGGTCGCAGGCGGCCACGCCTACGCTGCGGAGGGCCACGTGCTGTTCGCGGTCACCAGCTTCGACGGCTACGGCAGGCTATCGCGCCGCGAGCTCGAGGACATGCTTGCCGGCGCGCGCGTGGACGTGGCGCCGTACAAGCGCGACCCCGGCGACTTCGTGCTCTGGAAGCCCTCCACCGGCGACCTGCCCGGCTGGGACTCGCCCTGGGGCCGCGGCCGCCCGGGCTGGCACATCGAGTGCTCGGCGATGGCCGCCGCCCACCTGGGCGAGACCATCGACATCCACGCCGGCGGCGTCGACCTGCAGTTCCCGCACCACGAAAACGAGATCGCGCAGAGCGAGTGCGCCCACGGCGGCGCACCCTTCGCGCGCTTCTGGCTGCACAACGGCATGCTCAACTTCGGCGGCGCCAAGATGTCGAAGTCGGTGGGCAACATCGAAAAGGTCCACGACCTGGTGCAGCGCCACCCGCCCGAGGCGCTGCGGCACGCGCTGATGTCGGCGCACTACCGGCAGCCGCTGGAGTGGTCCGATGGCCTGGTCGAACAGAGCGTGCGCACGCTGGACCGGCTGTACGGGACGCTGCGCGACGTGGATGCGCTCGTGCCCGCCGGGCTGGCACCGGAGGCCGCCATCCCGCACGCGATCGAGGCCGCGCTCGACGACGACCTCAATACCCCGCAGGCGCTCGCCGAGCTCGCGGCGATCGCCGGCAACGCGCGCGTGCTGCGCAGCGCGATCGCCCACGGTGATGCCAGCGGCGACGGCCCGCTGCTGGCGCTGGCCACGCTCGGCGCCAGCCTGCGCGCCGGCGGCCGCGCGCTCGGCCTGCTGCAGCAGGCGCCGGCAGCGTGGTTCGCCCGCGGCACCTCGGGCGATGACGACGCCCGCATCCAGACCCTGGTCGACGAACGCGCCACCGCCAAGAAATCCCGCGACTTCGCCCGCGCCGACGCCATCCGCGACCAGCTCGCCGGCGAGGGCATCGTTCTTGAAGACACGCCGCAGGGCGTACGCTGGAAGCGAGGCTGAACCCATGGACGCCACCACGCACTTCCCGATCGAAGCCACCGCCGCCGATGCCCAGGCCGCGATCCGCGACGAGTTCGCCTTCTTCGGCGACTGGTCCGAGCGCTACCAGTACCTGATCGACCTCGGCCGCAAGCTGCCGGAGTTTCCCGCTGAATTCCGCACCGAAGCGCACCGCCTGCACGGCTGCCAGTCGATGGTCTGGATCGTGCCTTCGGGCGATGCCGACCGCCTGGACTTCGCCGCCGCCAGCGACTCGGCCATCGTCTCCGGGCTGGTCTACCTCGCGCTGCGCGTGTATTCCGGACGCAGCGCGCAGGAAATCCTGGCCAACGATCCGTCCTACATTGCCGACATCGGCCTGGCGAAGCATCTTTCGCCCACCCGCAGCAACGGACTGGCGTCCCTGCTCGCCTTCATCCGCGACGCGGCGCAGCGCGCGCTGGCGTGAGCGAAAAGCGGACCGGGGACCTGCCGGAGCGGCACCGCCATTGCGGGAAAGAAGAAGGCTCTTCTTCCGATTGAGGGGCGTCGGTTGATGCTCCGGGAGGGGCGCGCGCTGCCCGCCGTGGAGGCAGGGGGGATGCCCAGCCGGAATATGCGCATCCTGCTCCCAGTTCCGGCCGCCGGCCATCCATGGCCGGCTCTGGGCATCCCCCCTGCCTCC
>NZ_JBCLUZ010000022.1:0-69846 GCF_039548395.1 Luteimonas changyuni | reverse complement strand
TGCTGCCGATCATCCTGGTGTCGTCGCTGGTGGGCGCGGTGATTGGTGGCGCCTGGCTGATGATCAAGGGCCGCGAGCGCGCCACGCCGATTCCCTTTGGGCCGTTCCTGGCGGCGGCGGGGTGGATCGTGTTCATGTGGGGCGATCCGATGATCGGGTGGTACCGGAACCTGGCTGGGTTCTGACGTAGCGGCCTTCGACGCTTGGCGGCCCTATGCGCCACCTGCGCATCGAGCGCATCGCAAGCCCCTGTAGGAGCGGCTATAGCCGCGACCGCCAAGCACCCCTTTGGCCATTTCCTGGCGGAATCCGGCCGGATCGTCTTCATGTCGGGCAATCGGATCATGGGTGCCTACCGGTCCTGCGCCGGCCTCCGAGCCGCTCTACCCCGCGCCACGGCAATTCCTTCGCGAGCACCGGCGGAATGCCCGATTCGCCTTCCTTCCCCCTTGGGGAACACTGGTCAACAGCGTCTGGCGGCACGGCTTGCTCTCTTTTAATATTTGTTACTACAATAAAGATGAAGATCACCTTCGACGAAACCAAGCGCGCGACGACCCTGCTGGAACGCGGTTTGGATTTTGCCGACGCAGATGAGGTATTCGCAGGACCCACTGTGACCATCGAGGACACACGCCGCGACTACGGCGAAATCCGCTGGATCACTATGGGATTGCTTGGACGACGCGCAGTGGTGCTGGTCTGGACTCTTCGCGGCAGTGACTCACGCCGCATCATTTCGATGAGATACGCACATGACGACGAAGTCGAAAGATTCGGCCTCCACCTGGGTTGATCCAGACGATGCTCCCAAGCTGACCGAAGCCGACCTGAAACAAGGCACTTGGCGCATCGGCACCCGCGTGGTGTCTCCTGCCAAGGCCCGTGAAGCAGTAGCGCGGCGCGGTCGGCCACCCGGAAGCGGCGTGAAGGAATCGACCACCATCCGCTTCGACAAGGACGTTCTGGAGGCCTTCAAGGCCGGTGGTCCGGGTTGGCAGTCGCGCATGAATGCCGCTCTACGGGAATGGCTGAACGCGCATCCCCAACGCTGACCCTCAAGCCCCTGTAGAAGCGGCCATAACCGCGCGCCAAGCACCTCCTCTTCGGGCCATTCCTGACGGCAGCCCGATCGATGGCGCATCTTCTCTGCCAAACTCCTTGAATGGCCCACTACACCATCGCTCTCACCGGCGGCATCGCCTCCGGAAAGTCCGAGGTCGAGCGCCGCTTCCGCGCGCTCGGTGTCCCCGTGGCCGATGCCGACGTCGCGGCGCGCGAGGTGGTGGAACCCGGCACGCCCGGGCTGGCCGAGATCGTGGCGGCGTTTGGCCCCGAGGTGCTGGGGGCCGGCGGCGCCATGGACCGCGCGGCCATGCGCCGGCGGGTCTTCGCCGACAGCGGCGCGCGCCTGCAGCTGGAAGCCATCATCCATCCCCGGGTGCGCAGCGCGCTGCGCACCGCCTGCAAAGCCGCGCCTGGCCCCTACGCCATGGCCGCCATCCCCCTGTTCGCCGAAGCCGCGCGCGATGCCTACGCGGAGTGGATCGACCGCGTGCTGGTGGTGGACGTGCCGGTGGAGCTCCAGTTGCAGCGCCTGCTGCGGCGCGACGGCATCGACGAGGCACTGGCCTGGAACATGATCCGCGCCCAGGCCACCCGCGAGCAGCGGCTGGCGGTGGCGGACGACGTCATCGCCAACGACGGGCCGCTTGAGGCGCTGGATGCCGCCGTGGTGGCACTGCATGAGCGCTACCTCACCCTGGCAGGCCCTGCCCCACCGCTGTGGGAGCCGCTATAGCGGCGATTCCCACCACCCGCCGCATCCCCCCGCCATGTCCGCAATGCGCCTCCTCGCCGCCCTTGCCAGCCTCGCCGTCCTCGCCGGCTACCCGCTGCTGATGACCCGCTACCCGGGATTCACCCTTCTGTCGCCGCGCGGCGGAGTGGTGATGCAGGGCATTTCGCTGCTGATCGCGAACGCCGGCATCTGGTTGGCTGGATACAAGGGTCTCAGTCCGGCCATGCGCTTCCAGTGCGCGGCCGCCGGCTGGATCTGGATCCTGGTGCAGGCTGGAGGAGGGATCTATATGTACGTGGCGGCCGGGTAACGCACCGGGAAGCCCAGCCGCCGAGACCAGGGCAGAGTGCGGCCGCTATCGCCGTGCGCCACCCCAGAGGCTGCGGATGGCGGCGATGCCCTGTGCGCCGTGGCGACGGGCGTCTTCGAGGTCGGTGGGGGCCAGGCCACCGAGGGCGTAGATCGGGAGGCTGACGTCCTCACGCAGGCGGGCGAAGGCATCCCAGCCGATGCCCGGCTCCCCGGGATGCGTTGCGGTGGGCTTCACCGCCCCGACGATTGCGAAGTCGCAGCCCAGGCGGGTGGCATGGGAGAGTTCGGTGGCGTTGTGGCATGAGGCGGCCAGCAGGGCGCCGTCCGCGAGCGCGGGCCGCGCGTCCAGGCCGGCAAGCTGGGCAGCGCGAAGGTGGAGGCCGATGCCGAGTTCGCGGGCGAGATCAGCGTCACCGTTGACCAGGATGTCTGCGCCGGCCGCGCGGCAGCGCTCGGCGGCGGCGATGGCGAGTTCGCGCTGCAGGCCGGGACCGAGGCCGGGAAGGCGGATCTGGATGCGGGCGATGCCGCTGTCGAGGGTCGCATCAAGGGCGGAAAGCCACTGCGCCGCAGCGGCCTGTGTGGGAGCGGCGCTGGTAGGAGCTGCCTTGGTGAGAGCGGCCTTTGTGGGAGCGGCCTTTGTGGGAGCGGCCTTTGTGGGAGCGGCCTTTGTGGCAGCGGCCTTTGTGGGGGCGGCCTTTGTGGGAGCGGCTTTTGTGGGAGCGGCTATAGCCGCGATAACTGTCTCGGGATCGCGGCTATAGCCGCTCCCACAGGAGCTGCTGCTTCTACCGGAATTACTGCTGCTCCCACAAGAACTGCTACTACCGGAACTGCTGCTTTCACAGGAACTACTACTGCTCCAACCTGGTTCGGGGCTGATGGCGTAGAGCGCCGGCTGCAGGAGTGCTGCGACGACGGGGATATCCGCCGGCGGCATGGCATAGCTGGGCAGCTTGTGCGGCGGGACCCAGGCCAGGGCCTGGCCTTCGCGGCCGCGGGGGATGCCGGTCCAGCGGGTCACGTGGCGCACGTCCAGGCGCAGGCGCTTGCCGGGATAGGCCTGGGGGACGGTGATCAGGTGCGCGCCGACATGGGCCTGGATGCCGAGCTCTTCGTGCAGCTCGCGCACCAGAGCGGCCTCGGGCGTCTCACCCGGCTCGCGCTTGCCGCCGGGAAATTCCCAGAGACCGGCGAGGTCGCGGTTGGCGGTGCGGCGTGCGAGGAGGATGCGGCCGCTGGCATCGGTGATGACGGCGGCGAGGACTTCGACCGGGTTCAACGCACGAACCCGGCTTTGTAGGAGCAGTTATAGCTGCGATTGCTGCGGGTCGCAGCTATAGCTGCTCCTACAGGGCGCCTGCGGGGAGCGATCGCGGCTATAGCCGCTCCCACAACGGCGGGTATTGCGGCTATGGCCGCCCCTACAGGAAGTGGGTCAGGTGATCTGCCCATGGCAGTGCTTGTACTTCTTGCCGCTGCCGCAGGGGCAGGGGTCGTTGCGGCCGACCTTGGGCATGCGCTCGGCGGGGTCGCCGTCAAGCTGGTAGTCGGGCTGGGCGGCTTCTTCGTCGGCGCTGTAGCCGCCGCTGTCGGCATGCTGGAACTGCATCTGGCCGGCCTGGGCGGCGGCCTGGGCGCGCTCCTGGGCTTCCATCGCGGCAACCTCTTCCTCGGTGCGCACGCGCACGCGGGCCAGCATCATCACCACTTCGCGCTTGACCTTCTCCAAGAGCTCGGAGAACAGCTCGTAGGCTTCCTTCTTGTATTCCTGCTTGGGCTGCTTCTGGGCATAGCCGCGCAGGTGGATGCCCTGGCGCAGGTAGTCCATGCGCGCGAGGTGCTGCTTCCAGTTGTCGTCAAGCACGCTGAGCATGATGTGCTTTTCGAGCATGCGCATGGTCTCGGGGCCGGTGCTGGCCTCCTTCTCGGCATAGCTCTGCTCGACCAGCTCCTGCACGTGGCGCAGGATGCCTTCGGCGTCCAGCTCGGGCTGGGCGGCGGCCCACTCCACCAGCCCGCTCTGCAGGCTGAAGTCGGCCTCGAGCGTGGCCTGCAGGCCCGGGAGGTCCCACTGGTCGTCGACCGAATCCGGCGGCACGAAGCGGTCCACCGTCTCGGCCACCACGTCGCCGCGGATGCCGGCGATGTTGTCGGCGATGTCGTCGGACTCGAGCAGTTCGTTGCGCTGGCCGTAGATCACCTTGCGCTGGTCGTTGTTGACGTCGTCGAAGTCGAGCAGGTTCTTGCGGATGTCGAAGTTGTGCGATTCGACCTTGCGCTGCGCGTTGGCGATCTGCTTGGAGACCAGCGGCGACTCGATGATGTCGTCTTCCTTCAGCCCCATGCGCGCCATCACCTTCTGCACCCAGTCGGCGGCGAAGATGCGCATCAGGTTGTCTTCAAGCGACAGGTAGAAGCGGCTGGAACCCGGGTCGCCCTGGCGGCCGGAGCGGCCGCGGAGCTGGTTGTCGATGCGGCGCGATTCGTGGCGTTCGGTGCCGACGATATGCAGGCCGCCGGCGGCCTTGACCGCGTCGTGGCGCTGCTGCCATTCGGCCTTGACGCGTTCGCGGGTGGCGTCGTCGACTTCGCCCGCGGCCTCGAGTGCGGCCATCTCGACCTCGAGCGAACCGCCAAGCACGATGTCGGTGCCGCGGCCGGCCATGTTGGTGGCGATGGTGACCGCGCCGGGCGTGCCGGCATTGGCCACGATCTGCGCCTCGCGCTCGTGCTGCTTGGCGTTGAGCACTTCGTGGTGGATGCCGGCTTCGCGCAGCTGCTCGCTGAGCAGCTCCGAGACCTCGATCGAGGTGGTGCCGACCAGCACCGGCTGCTTGCGCGCGTGCGCTTCCTTCAGTTCGTTGACCACGGCGCGGTACTTGCCGGCGCGGTTGAGGAACACCGCATCCGGGTGGTCGACGCGGACCATCTCGCGGTTGGTGGGGATGACCACCACTTCCAGGCTGTAGATCGACTGGAACTCGAAGGCTTCGGTGTCGGCGGTGCCGGTCATGCCCGCAAGCTTGTTGTACATGCGGAACAGGTTCTGGAAGGTGATGCTGGCCAGCGTCTGGTTCTCGCGCTGCACCGGCACGCCTTCCTTGGCCTCGACCGCCTGGTGCAGGCCGTCGGACCAGCGGCGCCCGGTCAGGGTGCGGCCGGTGAACTCGTCGACAATGATCACTTCGCCGTCGCGGACGATGTAATCGACGTCGCGCTGGTAGATCGCGTGCGCGCGCATGGCGGCGTTGAGGTGGTGCACGACGTGGATGTTCTGCGGGTCGTACAGGCCGTCGTCTTCCTCGAGGATGCCGGCGCGGCGCAGCAGGGTCTCGGCAAGTTCCTGGCCGGACTCCGACAGGTGCACCTGCTTGCCCTTCTCGTCCACCCAGTAGTCGCCTTCGGCCTCTTCGTTGGCCTGGCGGGTGAACTCGGGGACGATGCGGTTGACCTTGATATAGAGGTCGGGGGTTTCGTCGGCGGGGCCGGAGATGATCAGCGGCGTGCGCGCCTCGTCGATCAGGATCGAGTCGACCTCGTCGATGATCGCGTAGTTCAGGCCGCGCTGGTAGCGCTGCTCCTTCGACAGCGCCATGTTGTCGCGCAGGTAGTCGAAGCCGAACTCGTTGTTGGTGCCGTAGGTGATGTCGGCGTTGTAGGCGGCGTTCTTGTCGCCGTGCGGCATGCCCGGATAGACCACGCCCACCGACAGGCCCAGCCAGTTGTAGAGCTTGCCCATCCACGCCGAGTCGCGGCGGGCCAGGTAGTCGTTGACGGTGACCACGTGCACGCCCTTGCCGTCGAGCGCGTTGAGGTAGGTGGGCAGCGTGCCGACCAGGGTCTTGCCCTCGCCGGTGCGCATCTCGGCGATCTTGCCGGTGTGCAGCACCATGCCGCCGACCAGCTGCACGTCGTAGTGGCGCATGCCGAGCACGCGCACCGAGGCCTCGCGGCAGACGGCGAAGGCTTCGGGCAGGAGCTTGTCGAGCGATTCACCGTTGGCGATGCGCTGCCTGAATTCGGGGGTCTTGGCCTGGAGTTCGGCGTCGGAAAGCGCCTGCATCTGCGGTTCGAACGCGTTGACCTTGGCGACGATCTTCGTGTACTGACCGACGATGCGTTCGTTGCGGCTGCCGAAGACGCTGGTGAGCAGGCGATTGAGCATTGGATGACCGGTTGGTGGAAGGGGGGCAAAAACGGGAAAAGGGCGCAAGGCGCCCTTTCCAGCTGGCTGCGACATTGTAGCGTGGGGTCCGGGACCCCGCCTATCAAGCGCTCAGGCCTTCTTCTTCTCGCCCAGGAACTTGCGCGGGTTGGCGACGCGGCCGTTCTCCCACACTTCGAAGTGCACGTGGGCGCCGGTGCTGCGGCCGGTGCTGCCGGCGCGGGCGATCTGCTGGCCCACGCGCACCAGGTCGCCGACCTGCACCACGTTGGCCGAGTTGTGGGCGTAACGGGTGACGTAGCCGTTGCCGTGGTCGATCTCGACCACCTTGCCGTAGCCGGAGCGCACGCCGGAGTAGCTCACCACGCCGTCGGCCACGGCCATGACGGTGTCGCCGGTGCGGGCATCGAAATCGATGCCCTTGTGGTACGCGGAGCCGCCGCCGAAGGGGTCGGCGCGGCGGCCGAAGCCGGAGGTGATGTAGCTGGCGGCCACCGGCGAGCGCGAAGGAACCGAGTTGCGGTCGATCTCGCGGTTGAACAGCAGCATTTCGAGCACCGAGAGCTGGTCGCCGGCGATGCCGAACTCGCCGTCGACGCCGGCGATGCCTTCGCGCAGCTCGCCGGCCGGCATGTCGCGCACCGGGCCGTGGCCACCGACGCCCACCGGGCTGTTGAAGTCGAACTCGCCGTCGCCAAGCTGGGCGACGCGGGTCAGCCGGTCGCCGAGGGCGTTGAGGCGGTTGGCCTGGGCCTGCAGCTCGCCAAGGCGGGCGGCCAGTGCATTGACCTCGCGCTGCGCGGCGCGGCGGGTGTCATCGAGCTGCGCGTCCTGGCTGGCGATCTCGGCGCGCAGCGCGTTGACTTCGCCCGACTGCACGGCGGCGCCGATCGCGGCGCCCAGCACCAGGGTCGCGCCCAGCAGGGCCATCGGCTGCCTGCCCCCGGCCTGCGCCAGGCGGCGCCCGCCCCGGCGGACGTAATGCATGAGCCAGTCGTGTGAGTGTTGAAGCGTACGGTGTAGAGTCATCTGGATGTCTTCTGGCAATGCCAATTCGGTCTCCCCAAAAGGTCCGCGCGCCGTCTTCGACGCGCTGGCGGCCGATGTCTCCGGCCGTTCCCCGATCCAGCGCGCCATGTGGCTCGATGCACTGGACCGCACCCTGCGTCCCCACCTCCCACCTTCACTGTCCGCGCACGCGCGACTTGCAAATGTGGATGGCGCAAGGTTGGTGTACCTGGTGGATTCGCCGCTGTGGAACGCCAGCCTGAGGCATGCCGCTCCAGCGCTCCTGGATGCCGCCCGTTCGCACGGGCTGAAGGTCCGGGAGCTCAGGGTCAAGACGACCACCCAACCGCTCTTCCCGCCTGCGCGGGTTGAAGCGACTGCACGTCCGTTGTCGGCGTCCGCACCGGAAGGGCTGCGGGCCGCCTTGGCGTCCCTGCGCGAAGCCATTGGCAACGGCAAGAACGAGTCCTGAAATCAGGCCGCGCTTTTGGCGCGGACGGGGCATCCTAACGGCCATTGCCCGCCGAAACGTTAACCGGATGCGGTGTTCTGGTCCCGATTTCGTTAAATTTCCGTAAATATGTGACCTGGGCGGCAAGAACGCGTGAACGCCCGACAGGCCCCAGACAGGTCCGGGGGAGGCTTCTGTGGGGAGGCTTCTGTGGGGAGGCTTCTGTGGGGAGGCTTCTGTGGGGAGGCTTCTGTGGGGAGGCTTCTGTGGGGAGGCTTTTTGTGGGAGCCGCTATAGCGGCGAATCGCTGTACTGCAGGGACCGCCGTGGCGGCTGTCGCGGCCATGGCCGCTCCTACAAAAGCCCTGTTGCTCGGGCGGCGGGCTGCAGCCCTCAGGCAACCGGCTGCAGTTCGCCGTAGGCGACCGGTCCGACCTCGGCCTCGGGGTAGGTCACTTCTTCCCAGGCATCCACGTCGGCCAGCAGGGCGCGCACCAGCGTGTTGTTCAGCGCATGCCCGGACTTGTAGCCTTCGAAGGCGCCGATGATCGGCCGGCCGGCAAGGTACAGGTCGCCTACGGCATCGAGGATCTTGTGGCGCACGAACTCGTCGGCGTAGCGCAGGCCGTCGTCGTTGAGCACCCGGAAGTCGTCGAGCACGATCGCATTGTCCATCGAGCCGCCGAGGCCGAGGTTGCGGTCGCGCATGTATTCAAGGTCGCGCATGAAGCCGAAGGTGCGGGCGCGGCTGACTTCGCGGATGTAGTTCTCGGTGGTGAACTCCACCTCGGCCCGCGACCGGGCGGTCGGGATGGCGGGGTGGTTGAAGTCGATGGTGAAGCCCAGGCGGAAGCCGTCGAAGGGTTCGAAGCGGGCGATCTTGTCGCCGTCGCGGACTTCGACGGTGCGCTTGATGCGGATGAAGCGCTTGGGCGCGCCCTGCTCGACGACGCCCGCGGACTGCAGCAGGAACACGAACGGGCCGGACGAGCCGTCCATGATCGGCACTTCGGCGGCCGAGAGCTCGACCATGATGTTGTCGATGCCGAGGCCGGCCAGCGCCGACATCAGGTGTTCGACGGTCTGCACGTTGGCGCCATCCACGGACAGGCCGGTGCAGAGCGTGGTCTCGGTCACCAGCGTCGCCGCGGCCGGGATCTCGACCGCAGGCTCCACGTCCACGCGCCGGAAGACGATGCCCGAGTCCGGCGGCGCCGGGCGCAGGGTCATATAGACCTTCTCACCGCTGTGCAGCCCCACGCCGGTGGCGCGGGTGATGTTCTTGATGGTGCGCTGCTGGACCATTCACGGACTCTGGGGGAAGCGCCGGCGGCAGACAAGGCAGCCGGCAAACGGAAGCGGTTCGCAATTTAGCACGCGAGCCGCTGAACCTGAACGGAGCGCGGGCGCCACCATGCTGTGGGAGCAGCTCCAGCTGCTCCCACAGGTAATCCGGCGTCCCTGACGGTCTGAATCGCAGCTATAGCTGCTCCCACAGGGGCTCAGTCGGCCTGGCGGCGGAGGAAGGCGGGGATGTCGAGGTAGCCGCCGTCGCTGCTGCTGCCGAAATCGGCCACGGCGGGGGTGCTCGGGGCGGCGGGTTCGGCGGAGCCACGACGCAGGCCCATGCCCATGCCACCGCCGGCGGCCATCGGCTGCGCCACTTCCTCTTCGTCGATCAGCATGCCGGTGGTGCCGTCGCGGCGGCCGCCGGTGTTGATCAGCTGCACGTGCGGGCGGCGCGGGGCTTCGTTGAAGCCGGCGTCGCGGCCGTAGCCGCTGTCGCGCACCACGCCGCGCGCCTGGGCGCGGTTGAGGCCGGTGGCGACTACGGTCACGCGCACGTCGTCCTGCATGTCGGGATCGAGCACGGTGCCGATGACGATGGTCGCGTCTTCGCTTGCGAAGTTCTCGATCGTGCGGCCAACCTCGTCGAACTCGGCCATGGTGAAGTCCGGGCCGGCGGTGATGTTGACCAGGATGCCGTTGGCGCCGGCCAGGTTGACGTCGTCGAGCAGCGGGTTCTGGATCGCCGACTCGGCGGCGGCCTGGGCGCGGTCGTCGCCGCGGGCATGCCCGGTGCCCATCATCGCCAGGCCCATCTCGCTCATGACGGTGCGGACGTCGGCGAAGTCGACGTTGATCAGGCCCGGGCGCACGATCAGGTCGGCGATGCCCTGCACGGCGCCGAGCAGCACGTCATTGGCCGCGCGGAAGGCCTGCACCATGGTGGCGTTGCGGCCAAGCACGGTGATCAGCTTCTCGTTGGGGATGGTGATCAGCGAGTCGCAGTGCGCCGACAGCTCTTCGATGCCCTTCAGCGCCACCTGCATGCGGCGGCGGCCTTCGAACGGGAACGGCTTGGTGACCACGGCGACGGTCAGGATGCCCATCTCCTTGGCCAACTGCGCGACCACGGGTGCCGCACCGGTGCCGGTGCCGCCGCCCATGCCGGCGGTGATGAACACCATGTCGGCGCCCTGCAGCGCTTCCATGATCTGGTCGCGGTCCTCGAGCGCGGCCTGGCGGCCGACTTCCGGGTTCGCGCCCGCGCCCAGGCCCTTGGTGACGCCGGTGCCGAGCTGCAGCTGCAGCTTGGAACCGCAGTTCTTGATCGCCTGCGAGTCGGTGTTGGCGGTGATGAACTCCACGCCGTCCACGCTGCTGCTGACCATGTGGTTGACCGCGTTGCCGCCGCCGCCACCCACGCCGATGACCTTGATGATGGCGTTGGGGGCCATCTTTTCAACCAGTTCGAAATGCGCCATGTCCGTAGTCCTTTTGATGTCGTTATGTGGTGCTGGTGTTTTCTAGTTGTTGTTTGTTGCTGTCGCGTGCGGTTTTCGTCGTCGCCTTGCTTTTCTTCGCGGCCATGGCCGCTCCCACAAAAGCCGGGGGTCGCGGGGTGGGTCGCGGGGTGGGTCGCAGCTATAGCTGCTCCTACAGGGGTTTGGGCGGAATGCGGTCATCGGTCTAGAACTCCCCGTTGAACCAGGTCTTGAGCTTTTTCAGCAGGCTGCCGGCGCGGCCTGTGGGCAGCACGGGCCGCCGCGGGTTCTCGATCTGGCTGCCCATCAGCAGCAGGCCGACGCCGGTGGCATGCACCGGGTTGTTGACCACTTCGCCCAGGCCGGTGACGTGCTGGGGAATGCCCACGCGCACCGGCATCTGCAGCATTTCTTCGGCCAGCTCGACCACGCCTTCCATCTTCGCGGCGCCGCCGGTGAGCACCATGCCGGCGCGCACGTGCTGTTCGAAGCCCGAGCGGCGCAGTTCGGCCTGCACCATCTCGAAGATCTCCTCGTAGCGCGCCTGCACCGCCTGCGCCAGCGACTGCCGCGGCAGGCGGCGCGGCGGGCGGTCGCCGACGCTCGGCACCTGGATCGATTCCTCGCTGGTTGCCAGCTGCGCCAGCGCGCAGGCGTAGCGGACCTTGATCTGCTCGGCTTCCGGCGTCGGCGTGCGCAGCATGTGTGCGATGTCCTCGGTGACCTTGTCGCCGGCGATCGGCAGGCTGGATGTGTGACAGATCGCGCCCTGCACGAACACCGCCAGGTCCGTGGTGCCGGCGCCGATGTCGACCATCACCACGCCAAGCTCGCGCTCGTCGCTGGTCAGCACCGCGGTGCTGGACGCGAGCGACGACAGCACCAGGTCGTCGATCTGCAGGTCGCAGCGCTGCACGCACTTGGAGATGTTGGCCGCGGCCGACTGCGCGCAGACCACCAGGTGCGCATGCACCTCAAGGCGCACGCCGGTCATGCCGACGGGGTTGCGGATGCCTTCCTGCGAATCGTCGAGCACGTACTCGCGCGGGATCGCGTGCAGGATCTTCTGGTCGGCCGGGATCGCGACCGCCTTGGCGGCGTCGAGCACGCGGTCGAGGTCGGACCAGGTCACTTCGCCATCGCGGATCGGGACGATGCCCGGCGAGTTCTTGCACTGCACGTGGCTGCCGGAAATCGAGGCGTAGACCGAGCGGATGTCGCAGCCGGCCATGAGCTCGGCCTCTTCGATCGCACGCTGGATCGACTGCACGGTGGATTCGATGTCGACCACCACGCCGCGCTTCAGCCCGCGTGACTCGTGGCTGCCGATGCCGATCACCTCGATGGGGTTGCCCGGCGAGTACTCGCCGACCAGGGCCACCACCTTGGAGGTGCCGATGTCGAGGCCGACGATCAGGGCTTTGTCGCCTTTGCGGTTCATGCGGTGTGTTCCTCGGCCCATGTCAGGGCGAATCCATTGGTGTAGCGGAGATCGGCGCGTTCCAGCGGCTGGTGCCGCTGCGTCAAAAGCTGCGGAAGCAGGCGCGCGAAGCGGGCCATGCGGGTGCGCACCTGGTGGCTGCCGATGGCCACCCGGGTCCCGTTGGACAGGACCATGGTCCAGCTGCCGCGGCTGTCGAGCAGCAGCGCGCGCACGCCATACCCCGCCGGCGCGAACAGTTCGCGCGCGGCGTGATAGAGCTCGACGACGTCCTCGGCGCGGGCGTCCGGACCGTGCAGCAGCGGCAGGCCCTGCGGCATGTCGATGCCTTCGGCCGGGAACAGCTTGCCCTGCAGTGAAAGCAGGCGGTCATCGCCCCAGCGCGCGAACGGGCGGTGCTCCTGCACGCGCACTTCAAGCACGTCAGGCCAGCGCTTGCCGACGTCGGCCTGCTCCACCCACGGCAGGCGGGCGACCGACTCGCGGGCCTCGTCCAGGCGCACGGCGAAGAAGCCCTGCTGCGCATAGGGCAGCACCGCTTCACGCACGCGCGCGGGATCGACCTGCTGCAGGTTGTCGTTGATGCGCAGGGTGCGCAGCGGCCAGCGCTCGGCGCCGATCCAGCCCTGGACCACGGCCACCACCGGCAGCGCGATCAGCGCCACCGCGAGCGTCCAGGCCAGGATGCGGGCGAGCGCGTTCACAGCGTCTGCTCCAGCACGCGCCAGCACAGTTCGGCGTAGTCGCAGCCCAGCTGCGCGGCGGCCTTGGGCACCAGCGAATGGCTGGTCATGCCCGGGGCGGTGTTCACTTCGATCAGCTGCAGGCCGCGCTCGCGGTCACGCATGATGTCCACCCGGCCCCAGCCGCTGCAGCCGGCGGCGCGGAAGGCGCGCAGCGCGAGGTCGCGGATCGCGGCTTCGTCATCGCCTTCAAGCCCGGGGCACAGGTACTGCGTGTCTTCGGCGACGTACTTGGCGTGGTAGTCGTACCACTCGCCGGCGGGCACGATGCGGATCGATGGCAGCGCGATGTCGCCGAGGATGCAGACGGTGAGCTCGTCGCCGCGCACCATCTGCTCCATCAGCAGCTCGCCTTCGTAGCCGGCGGCAAATTCGATCGCGGGCGCGAGGTCGGCCTCGGCAAGCACGCGGAAGACGCCGACGCTGGAGCCTTCCGACGACGGCTTCACGAACACCGGATAGCCCAGGCGCGCCGCGGCGGCGCGCAGGTCGGCGCCCTGCGCCAGGCGCTCGTAGCGCGGCGTCGGCAGGCCTTCGGACAGCCACACCTGCTTGGTGCGGATCTTGTCGAGGGTGAGCGCGCAGCCGAGCACGTCGGAGCCGGTGAACGGCACGCCGAGCGCCTGCAGCAGCCCCTGCAGCACGCCGTTCTCGCCAACGCCGCCGTGGAGGATGTTGAACACGCGGTCGAAGCGACCGCCCTGCAGCGCGGCGAGCAGCGCGGGCACGCCGTCGACCGCCTCGGCATCGACGCCGCGCGCGCGCAGCGCAGCAAGCACGCTGCTGCCGGAATCCAGCGACACCTCGCGCTCGCTGGTGTCGCCACCCATGAGCACCGCGACGCGGCCGAAGGCGGCCGGGTCGGTCACGCTCACCGGAGGCAGGCACGGCGGCGGCAGACGTTCGCTCATGCGCCCTCCCCCGCCTTGGGGAAGCCTTCGGCCACCAGGTTCTGTGCCACCTGGCCGATGTCGCCGGCGCCCATCACCAGCAGCAGGTCGCCGTCTTCAAGGATGTCGGGCAGCACGTCGCGCAGCTCGCCGGGGGTGTTGACCACCACCGGGTCGATGCGGCCGCGGGCGCGGATGGCGCGCGCCAGCGCACGCGCGTCGGCGTTGGCCATCGGCTGTTCGCCGGCGGGATAGACCTCGGTCAGCACCAGCGCGTCGACCTCGGACAGCACGCCGGCAAAATCGTCGAGCAGGTCGCGGGTGCGGCTGTAGCGGTGCGGCTGGAATGCCACCACCAGGCGGTGATCCGGCCAGCCGCCACGGGCGGCTTCGAACACTGCGGCAAGCTCGCGCGGATGGTGGCCGTAGTCGTCGACCAGCTGCACCCGGGCGCCGCGCGCGGTGGTCAGTTCGGCAAGGCGGTTGAAGCGGCGGCCGATGCCCTCGAACTTCGCCAGCGCGTCGCGGATGGCCTCGGGCTGCACGCCCAGCTGCCAGGCCACTGCCGCCGCGGCCAGCGCGTTCTGCACGTTGTGGCGGCCGGGCAGCGCAAGCTCCATGGGCGTTGCCGAAGCGTCGGGCAGGACCAGGTCGAAGTACATGGTCGGGCCTTCCTGGCGCACGTTCTCGGCGCGGACGTCGGCATCGGCATGGAAGCCGTAGGTCATGACGTGGCGCGATACGGCGCCAGCCAGTGCGGCGACTTCCGGATCGTCGATGCACAGCACGGCCAGGCCGTAGAACGGCAGCCGGTGCAGGAATTCGGAGAACGCCTGCTGCACGCGCGCGAAGTCGCCGCCGTAGTTCTCGAGATGGTCGACGTCGATGTTGGTGACGATCGCCACCAGCGGGTTCAGGCGCAGGAAGCTGCCGTCGCTCTCGTCGGCCTCGGCCACCAGCCAGTCACCGCCGCCGAGGCGCGCGTTGGCGTCGGCGGCCAGCAGCTTGCCGCCGATCACGAAGGTCGGGTCCAGCCCGCCTTCGGCGAGCACGCTCGCAAGCAGCGAGGTGGTCGTGGTCTTGCCGTGGGTGCCGGCCACGGCCACGCCGCGGCGGAAACGCATCAGCTCGGCCAGCATCTCCGCGCGCGGCACCACCGGGATGCGCTGCGCGCGCGCTTCCATCAGCTCCGGGTTGTCCGGCTTGATGGCGCTGGACACGACCACGCAGTCGCTGGCAAGCACATTGGCCGCCGCATGCCCGCGATGCACGGTGGCGCCGAGGCTGGCGAGACGCCGGGTGACCGCGCTGTCGGCGGTATCGGATCCCGACACCTGGTAGCCAAGCGTGCACAGCACCTCCGCGATGCCGCTCATGCCGGTGCCGCCGATGCCGATGAAGTGCACGCGCGAATGCCGCCGCGCGAAGTCGGCCATGGCCACGCCGTGGGTGTCGTGGAGGCGGCGGGTCATGCGTTCACTCCGGGGGCGATCCTGGGTTCGATGCGCTGGCGCAGGCGGCTGGTGCCGCGCGCGGCCAGCGAAGGCACCGGCTGTGCGGTGGGCGGCGGCGCGGTGGTGGGCGCTGCGGCGGCCTCGCCGCGCAGGCGGGCGACCTGGCGCTGGGTGCGGTCGAGCTCATAGGACACGCGCAGCAGCAGGCCCACCGCGACGCAGGTCATCATCACGCTGGAGCCGCCCGACGACACCAGCGGCAGGGTCAGGCCCTTGGTCGGCAGCAGGCCGAGGTTGACGCCGATCGAAACCAGCGCCTGCAGGCTCATCCACAGCGCGATGCCGAAGGCGATGTAGCCGGCGAAGTGGCGGCGGGTCTCCACGCAGCGCAGGCCGATGAGGAACGCGCGGCCGACCAGCAGCGCGTACAGGCCGATCACCAGGCACACGCCGACAAAGCCCAGCTCTTCGGCGATCACCGCCAGGATGAAGTCGGTATGCGCCTCGGGCAGGTAGTTGAGCTTCTGGATCGAGGCGCCCAGGCCCACGCCCCAGAACTCGCCGCGGCCGACCGCCATCAGCGCGTTGGCCAGCTGGTAGCCGCTGTTGAAGGGGTCGGCGAAGGGATCCATGAACGAGGTCAGCCGCCGCATGCGGTAGGGCTCGGCGATCGCCACGATCGCCAGTACCGGCAGCAGCAGCAGCACCGGCGCCGCCATGCGCGGCAGGTGCACGCCGCCCAGGACCAGCATGCCGGCGGTGATCGCCAGCAGCAGCGCAAGCGAACCGAAGTCGGGCTGCAGTGCCAGCAGGATCATCAGCACGATGGCGACGCCGATGGGCTTGAGCATCGCGCCCCAGGTGGCGTTGACCTCGTCGCGGAAGCGCACCAGGTAGCTGGCAAGCCAGACGATGTACATCACCTTGACCGCCTCGACCGCCTGGAACTTGGATACGCCGAGGTTGATCCAGCGCTGCGCGCCGTTGACGCTGCTGCCGATGCCGGGCACGAACACCAGCAGCAGCGCGAGGAAGCAGCCGACCAGCAGCAGGCGGTCGAAGCGCTCGATGGTCTTGAGCTCGGTGCGCATCGCCCAGAACGCGAGCGCCGAGCCGAGGCTCATGAAGACCACGTGCCGGATCAGGAAGTAGTACGGGCCAACGCCGAGCTCTTCGCCCACGGCGATGGAGCTCGAGCCCACCATCACGATGCCCAGCGCGCCCAGGCCGAGCACGGCGCCGAGCATCCACGGGTCGAAGCGGCCGCCGATCGATTCGAGGCGGACGGCCTGGCTGGCGCGGTCGTGGGTCCTGTCCATCAGCGCACCTTCAACGTGGCCAGGCCGACCAGCACCAGGATCACCGAGATGATCCAGAAGCGCACGATCACGCGCGGCTCGGGCCAGCCCTTGAGTTCGAAGTGGTGGTGGATCGGCGCCATCCGGAACACGCGCTTGCCGGTGAGCTTGAACGACGCCACCTGGATGATCACCGACAGCGTCTCGATCACGAAGATGCCGCCCATCACCACCAGCACCAGCTCCTGGCGCACGATCACCGCGATGCTGCCGAGCACCGCGCCCAGGGCAAGCGCGCCGATGTCGCCCATGAACACCATTGCCGGATAGGTGTTGAACCAGAGGAAGCCCAACCCTGCCCCGGCGATGGCCGCGCAGATGATCACCAGCTCGCCGGCGCCGGGCACGCGCGGGATCTGCAGGTATTCGGCGAACTGCGCGTGTCCCGAGGCGTAGGCGAACACGCCCAGCGCGCAGGCCACAAGCACCGTCGGCATGATCGCGAGGCCGTCGAGGCCGTCGGTGAGGTTGACGGCGTTGGAAAAGCCGACGATCCAGAAGTAGGCGATGGTCACGAACGAGACGCCGGCAAGCGGCAGCGCCACCGCCTTGAAGAAGGGAATGTAGAAGGTGGTCGCGACCGGGGTATCGGCGCTGAACCACAGGAACAGGCCCGCGGCCAGGCCGAAGATCGACTGCAGCAGGTACTTGGTGCGCGAGCGCATGCCGTTGGGATCGCGCCTGACGATCTTGATCCAGTCGTCCCACCAGCCGATGGCACCGAACGCGACCATGATCAGCAGCACCAGCCACACATACTTGTTGCGCAGGTCGCCCCAGAGCAGCACCGAAGCCAGCACGGTGAGCAGGATCAGCCCGCCGCCCATGGTTGGCGTGCCGGCCTTGGAGAAGTGCGTCTTCGGGCCGTCCTGGCGGATCGGCTGGCCGCCCTTGTACTGGGCAAGCTTGCGGATCACCGCCGGCCCCCACCACAGCGACAGGAAGAGCGCGGTCAGCGCGGCGAGGATGCCGCGGAAGGTCAGGTAGCCGAAGAGGCCGAACAGGCCTTCGAGCTGCTCGAGCCAGCGGGTGAGTTCAAGCAGCATCGGTGTCGACTCCTTCCAGCAGCGCGCGGACCACGCGATCCATCGCGCTGCCGCGCGAGCCCTTGACGAGAATGGTGGGAGCGATCGCGGCCATGGCCGCTCCCACGGGTGCGGCATCCGGCGCGTTGGTCGCAGCTGTAGCTGCTCCTACATCGGGGGCATCGGGCGCGTTGGTCGCAGCTGTAGCTGCTCCTGCAGGGGGGGCATTAGGCGCGTTGGTCGCAGGTGTAGCTGCTCCTGCAGGGGGGGCATCGGGCGCGTTGGTCGCAGCTGTAGCTGCTCCTACAGGGTGGCGGGCGGTGCTGGCTGTTGTAGGAGCGGCTATAGCCGCGAACAGGCCCGCGACCAGTGCCTCGTGCGAAGCGAACACCTCGCCGCCCTCACCAAACGCCTCGGCGGCAGTCGCCGCCAGCTCGCCAAGCGCGAACACCCGCTCGACGCCGGCCTCGCGCGCGCGGCGCCCGGCGGCTTCGTGCAGCGCCACCGCGTCGACGCCCAGTTCGCGCATGTCACCCAACACCAGCCAGCCGCCGCCACTGGCCACGGCCAGGGTGTCGATGGCTGCGGCAAGCGAGCCGGGGTTGGCGTTGTAGCTGTCGTCCACCAGCCACGCGCCGCCTGGCAGCTGCCGGCGCACTTGACGCCCTGCGACCGGCTGCGCATGCGTCAGGCCTTCTGCGATTGCCGGCAGCGGCGTGCCGCAGGCCAGCGCCAGCGACGCCGCCGCCATCGCGTTGGCAACGCTGTGCCGGCCGGGCAGCGAGAGCGAAACGGCGGCCTCGCCTTCCGGCGTCACCAGCACGAAATCACTGCCGCCTTCGTGCAGCAGCACGTCGCGCACATGCACGTCCGCACGCGCGCCGAAACCGAAGCGCAGCACGCGGCGGCCATGGGCACGCTCGGCGAAGAACGATTCGAAGGCATCGTCGGCATTGATCACCGCGGTGCCGTCGGTCGGCAGCGCGTCGTAGATCGCGGCCTTGGTGTCGGCCACGCCCTGCAGGCTGCCCATGCGTTCGAGGTGCGCGGGTGCGATGTTGTTCACCAGCGCGACGCGCGGGCGCGCGATCGCCGCCAGGTAGGCGATGTCGCCAGGCTTGCCGGCGCCCATTTCGTACACGGCGAAGGCGGCGTCGCCGTCGGCATCGATGATCGCCAGCGGCAGGCCGATCTCGTTGTTGCGGTTGCCCGGACTTGCGGTGACGCTGCCGCAGCGGCCGAGGATCGACAGCAGCAGCTCCTTGACGCTGGTCTTGCCGTTGCTGCCGGTGATCGCGACCACGGCCTGCGCCGGACGCGTGGCCTGCAGCGCGGCGGCAAGCGAACCCAGGGCTTCGACGGTGTCGCCCACCACGACCTGCGGCAGGGCCACGTCGAGCGGGCGCGACACCAGCGCGGCCGTGGCGCCGGCGGCGGCGATCGCGGCCACATGCTCGTGGCCATCGAAATTCTCGCCGGCGATGGCGACGAACAGCGTGCTTGTCGCATGCGCGACGAAGGTGCGGCTGTCGGTCGCGACCGCATCCACCGTGACGTCCTCGCCCTGCAGGCGGCCGTTGCAGGCCTGGGCGATGCGCGAGAGCGCGATCGGAATCATGTCCGGGCCTCCAGCGCGCGGCGGGCGACGTCGCGATCATCGAATGGATGGCGCACGCCGTTGATTTCCTGGCAGGGCTCGTGGCCCTTGCCGGCGACCAGCACGATGTCGCCGGGGCCGGCGACGCCGATCGCGCGGGTGATGGCGGCGGCGCGATCGCGCTCGACCACCACCACCGCGGTATCGGGGATGCCGGCCATGATGTCGACGACGATGGCGTTGCCGTCCTCGCCGCGCGGATTGTCGTCGGTGACCACCACGAAATCGGCGCCGGCAACGGCAGCCGCGGCCATCTCCGGACGCTTGCCGCGATCACGCTCGCCGCCGCAGCCGAAGACGCAGGTGATGCGCCCGGCGGCGTGCGCGCGCACCGCGGCCAGGGCCTGCTCAAGCGCGTCGGGCGTGTGCGCGTAGTCGACCACCACCAGCGGCAGGCCGCCGTGGCCACCGAAGCGGTTCATGCGCCCGGCGATGGGCTCGAGCCGGCCAAGCACGCGTGCGATGTCCGCCGCGGCCACGCCCTGCGCGTGCAGCACCCCGGCCACCGCCAAGAGGTTCTCGACGTTGAAGCGCCCCAGCAGCGCCGAGCGCACCGGCAGCAGCTCGCTGTCGATGCGCAGCCGGAAGGCGATGCCGGCGGCATCGAGCAAGATGTCGGTCGCGGCCACCAGCGCTTCGGCATCACCGCGCGCGCTGGTGCCGATCCGGCGCAGCGCCGAGGGCAGCCGCGCGAACAGGCCGCGGCCGAAGCCGTCATCGATGTTCACCACCGCCGCCGACAGCCCGGCCACGCCGAACAGGCGCTCCTTGGCCGCGCCATAGGTGGCCATGTCGCCGTGGTAGTCGAGGTGGTCGCGGGTGAGGTTGGTGAACACGCCGACTTCGAAATGCACCGCGTCCACGCGGCCCTGGTCGAGCGCGTGCGAGCTGGTTTCCATCGCCACCGCCTGCGCACCGGCGTCGCGCAGGCCGGCCAGCAGCTCGTGCACCTGCAGCACCAGCGGCGTGGTGAAGCCGGTCGGCTGCACGTTGCCGTGCAGGCCCGCACCCAGCGTGCCGATGGTGGCGGCGCGGCGGCCGAGCAGCTCCCAGGCCTGGGCCAGCAGCTGCACGGTCGAAGTCTTGCCGTTGGTGCCGGTGACCGCGACGGTCGACATCGCCGCCGACGGCCGGCCGTGGAATTGATCGGCCATCGCGCCCATGCGCGCGCGCAGCCCGGGCACCGCGATCGCATCCGCGGGCGGCGCAGGCACGTCGGCCGGCACCGGTGGTTCGTACATCACCACCGCGGCGCCGTCGGCCAGCGCCTGTTCGGCAAAGTGCAGGCCATGGGTGCCGAAGCCGCCGATGGCGACAAAGCCGTCGCCGGCGCGCAGCGAACGGCTGTCCAGCACCAGGCCGGACACCTCCAGCGTCGCAGGGATACCGGCCACGTCGGGCAGCAGTTCGCGCAGGGCCATGCGGCGGCTCACTGGCCACCTCCGGACGCCGGCGGCGCGGCGGCGGCACGCGCGGTCGCGGCCGCGGCGACGCGCGGCGCATTGCGCGCGCGCTCCTTGGCCTGCTGCTTCGCCTGCTCCGCCAGCCAGGTCTCGATGTCGTCCGGCGGCACGTCCATCAGCCGCAGCGCGCCATCCATGACGCTCTGGAACACCGGCGCCGAAACCTGGCCGCCGTAGATGCCCTTGGCCGGATCGGGATCGTCGATCACCACCACCATCGAGAAGCGCGGGTTCTCCACCGGCACCACGCCGGCGAAAAACGACACGTAGCGGCGCGAGTAACCGCCACCGGAGGCCTTGCGCGCGGTGCCGGTCTTGCCGGCGACGTGGTAGCCCGGAATCGCCGCCTGGATGGCGGTGCCGCCGGGCTCGGTGACCGTTTGCATCATCTTCAGCACGGTGTCGGCGACCGCGGCGTCCATCACCTGCTCGGACTCGCCGTGCTGGCCCTTGACCAGGGTCGGCTGCACCGCGCGCCCGTGGTTGGCGATGGTCGCGTAGGCGCGCGCGATCTGCAGCGGCGTGGCCGACAGTCCGTAGCCGTAGCTCATGGTCTGCTTGCTGGTGCCGCTCCAGCTTGCCGCGGGCGGCAGCACACCGGACGCCTCGCCCGGGAAGCCCGAGCCGGTGCTGTCGCCGAAGCCCAGGCGCGCGATGTAGTCGTGGTAGTAGTTGTCGTCCAGGCGCTGCACGATGCGCGCGACGCCGATGTTGGAGCTCTTGGTGATCACGCCCGTGGTGTCGAGCACGCCCAGGTTGCGGTGGTCGGTGGTGCGGTAGCGACCGTTCGGCATCCAGCCCGGGTTGGTGTCGAAGATGGTCTCCGGCGTGATCACGCCCGCCGTCAGGCCCGCGGCCACGGTGATCGGCTTGATGGTGGAGCCGGGCTCGATCAGGTCGGTGACCGAGCGGTTGCGGCGCGCATCGCGGTGCTCGCCGGTGACCGCGTTCGGGTTGTAGGTCGGCAGGTTGGCCATGGCGAGGATCTCGCCGGTGGCGATGTCGAGCACCACCGCCGAACCCGCGACCGCACCGGTGCGTTCAAGCGTCGCGCGCAGCTCGCGGTGCACCAGGTACTGGATGCGGCGGTCGATGCTGAGGGTGAGGTCCTTGCCCGGCTGCGCGGCGCGCACCAGGTCCACGTTCTCGACGGTGCGGCCGCGGCGGTCGCGGATCACCTTCTGCGCACCCGGTTCGCCGCTGAGCCATTCGTCGAAGGCAAGCTCCACGCCTTCCTGGCCGGCGTCGTCGATATTGGTGAAGCCGAGCACGTGGGCCAGGGCCTCGCCCTGCGGGTAGAAGCGGCGGAACTCGCGCTGCGAGAACACGCCCGGCACCTTGTGCGCCAGGATCTGCTGCGCCTCGGCCGGGTTGATGCGGCGCTTGAGGTAGACGAATTCCTTGTCGGCGCGCTGCGCCACGCGGCGCTCGAGATGGTCGAGCGGCACGCCCAGGGCCTCGGCCAGCTCCGGCAGGCGCTCGGGATGCTTGAGCATCTCCTGCGGATTGCCCCAGACGCTGTCCACCGGCGACGACACCGCCAGCGGCTCGCCGTTGCGGTCGGTGATCATGCCGCGCGAGGTCGGGATCGGGATCTCGCGCAGGAAGCGCGAATCGGCCTTCTGCTGGTAATAGGCGTTGTCGACCAGCTGCAGGTCGACCGCGCGCGCCACCAGCACGACGCCGCACAGGCCGAGCGCGCCCACCACCAGCTTCAGCCGCCCGCGCAGGTCGAACTGCGCGCGGCCGCGGGGGCGGACGGTGCCATTGCGGTCGCGGCGGAACTTCATGGCCGCACCACCACGATGTCGCCGGCTTCCGGGAACTTCATGCCCAGCCGGGTGCGCGCGACATGGTCGATGCGGTTGGCCTCGGCCCAGGTGGCCTGCTCAAGCTGCAGGCGGCCGAAATCGATATTGAGCTCGTCGCGCTCGTCCACCAGCCGCGTCAGCTCCACGAACAGCTGGCGGTGCGCGTGGCGCGCATGCACCACGCCGATGGCCGCGACCACGTTGGCCGCCAGCAGCACGATCACCAGGAAGCGGGTCACGCCGCCACCTCCAGCTTTTCGGCCACGCGCAGCACCGCGCTGCGCGCGCGCGGGTTGCCGGCGAGCTCGGCACCATCGGCCTTCTGCGCGCCGCCGATCGCGCGCAGGCTCGGCGCGAAATCCGTGGCTTCCGGCAGGCGGCGGTTGCCCGGAGGCGCCTTCGACTGCGCGGCGATGAAGCGCTTGGCGATGCGGTCCTCGAGCGAGTGGAAGCTGATCACCGCCAGCCGGCCGCCGGGCTTCAGCGCCGCCAGCGCGGCGTCGAGGCCGGCTTCGAGATCGGCCAGCTCGCGGTTGATGTGGATGCGGATGGCCTGGAAGGAGCGCGTGGCCGGATGGATCTCGTGGCGGCCGGGCTTCGGCCGCGGCATCACCGAGGCGATCAGCGCGGCGAGCTGCGCGGTGCGGACCAGCGGTGCTTCGGCGCGGCGCTCGACGATCGTGCGCGCGATGCGGCGGCTCATGCGCTCCTCGCCATAGGTCCAGAGCACGTCGGCGATGTCGTCCGCGCTGGCGCGCGCAAGCCACTGCGCAGCGCTCTCGCCGGCATCGGGATCCATGCGCATGTCCAGCGGGCCGTCACGGCCGAAGCTGAAGCCGCGCTCGGCGACATCGAGCTGCGGCGAGGACACGCCGAGGTCGAACAGCACGCCGTCGAGTCCGCCGGCGGTGGCGTCCCAGCGGGCCAGGTCGGCGAAGCTGCCGCGGAAGATCGAGACGCGCGGATCCGCGCCGAACTCGCGTTCGGCCACGGTGATCGCGTCGGGATCCTTGTCCATCAGCAGCAGCCGGCCTCCAGCACCGAGCGCCTGCAGCACGCCACGGGCATGACCGCCGCGGCCGAAGGTGCCATCCAGGTACGTTCCGTCCTCGCGCACGCGCAGCCCTTCCATGACCTGCACAAACAAGACCGGAAGGTGCGCGGAGCGGGCATCCGCGGCACCCGCGGTCACAACTGCAGCCCGACCAGGTCGTCGCCGAAATCGTCGTCGCCCAGGGGCGTCTCGATCTGCGTGCGATGCGCCTGCTCGCTCCAGAGCTCGAACTTGTCGCCCATGCCCAGCAGGACGGCCTTTTTCTCGATGCCGAGCGCGTTGCGCATGCTGGCCGGAATCGGGATCCGGCCGTTGCCGTCGGGCTCGACGATCGCCGCCGCGCCCACCAGCTTCAGCTGCAGGCGGCGGTTGGCTTCCTTCACCCGGGGCAGCGCGTTGACGCCGTCGCGGACCTGGCCCCAGGCGGCATAGGGATAGATGTAGAGCGAACCCTTCTCGAACGGGTTGTAGGTGATGACCAAGCGATTGCCGAATTCGGACGCGACGATCTCCCGGTAGCCGGTCGGAATCGCCAGCCGTCCCTTGTCGTCGATCGTGATGGCGGTTTCGCCCTGCAACACCTTCTGCCACTCCGGTACCCGTCTGCGGCGGGTTTCATGCCTGGAAAAACCACGATATTCCCGGTCTCCCCACACATGGCCACATTAGGAGCGCTCCCCACCCTTGTCAACAGCTTGGGGATGAATTTTCATCAGGCAGGTCAATGACTTGCAGCGAACTTCAGAGACTTGTTCAAGCTTTATCCACAAGCTGCTGTTTAGTCTCAGATTCTGAGAATATGTGATGATCTTCACATGTTTTTCACATGCTGGCCTCAGCGATGCCGGCGTGCTTGCCCGACCCAGCCACCGGCGTGTGCTGGTGACCGCGTGACGCCTGCCGCCGAACGGGGGACAACATCGCGGCGTGGAGAGGCCCGGGCTGGGAGAGGCGCAGCCCCGACGTGGGTGGGAGGCCCTTGTGGCGGAATTCAAGGAGGAGGCGGCCCGCCCGTCCTGGAAGCGCGACGGCAACCGTGCCGCCGGGGGACATCCGCCACAAGGGCCTCCCGCCCACGTCGGGGCGGCCGGAGAAGAAAAAAGTGGCGGAGCCGGCCGATAAGCCGGGTTCTGTCGTGGACAGTCATTCCTCTAGGCGCATCGTCGCCGATACGCTCGAGCAGCCTACCCGGACCCGACGCGGGCAGCGCCATTAGGTCCCTATTTGGCCTTGCTCCCGGTGGGGTTTGCCATGCCGGTCTGTTGCCAGACTCGCGGTGCGCTCTTACCGCACCGTTTCACCCTTGCCACGCATTCCGAAGAACCGTTCGGCGGTCTGCTCTCTGTTGCACTTTCCGTCGGCTCGCGCCGCCCAGGCGTTACCTGGCACCGTGCCCTGTGGAGCCCGGACTTTCCTCGGCACCGGTCCCACCGAAATGGGGCCGATGACGCGACTGTCTGGCCGACTCCGCCGCGTGCATTCTCGCATGCATGACGGCGGTTCTGTGGGGCGACCATGGCCGCGACCGGGTTCGCCTCAGCCCCCGTACAACTCCTTCCTCGGCGCCCCGCTGATTTCCGCGGCCAGCTTCGCCGCGGTCGACGGCGGCAGGTGCGCGGCGAGCTTCGCGTACAGCAGACGGCCCCGCACCACCTTCGCTTCCGCGTCGTCACCAACGCCGCCCACCAGCAGCACGAACTCGCCCTTGCGCTGGTTGGCATCGGCTTCGACAGCGGCCTGCAGTTCGCCCAGGCCGCCGTCGAGCACGGTTTCGAACAGCTTGGTCAGCTCGCGCGCCAGCACCGCGGGGCGTTCGGCGCCGAAAGCCGCCACGCAGTCGCCCAGAGCGTCGACGATGCGGTGCGAGGACTCGTAGAACACCAGGGTGCGCGTTTCTCCGGCCAGCGACGCCAGGCGCTCGCGGCGCGCGGAGGCCTTCGCCGGAAGAAATCCTTCGAAGGTGAAGCGGTCGCTCGGCAGCCCGGCCACGCTCAGCGCGGCGATGATCGCGCTCGGCCCGGGCACGGGGCTGACGCGGATGCCGGCCTCGCGCGCGGCGCCCACCAGGCGGAAGCCCGGATCGCTGACCAGCGGGGTGCCGGCGTCGGAGACCAGGGCCAGCGATTCGCCGGCGGCCAGCCGCGCGACCAGTCGCGCCGCGACCTCGGCCTCGTTGTGCTCGTGCAGGGCGAGCAGCGGGCGGTCGACGCCGAAGTGCGCGAGCAGGCGGCGGGTATGGCGCGTGTCTTCGGCGCAGATCGCATCCACCGCGCGCAGCGTGTCCAGCGCGCGCGGCGACAGGTCGGCGAGGTTTCCGATCGGCGTGGCGACAACGTGGAGGGTTCCGGCGGCGGGCTGCATCGTGTCCCTGCTGGGGTGGCGGTAGAATCCGGGCATTCTCGCAGCCGGAACGCCTTGATGCGCCATCCCTGGAAGCAGGCCCTCGCCGCCACCTTCGCCGCGCTCGTGGTCGCGGGCTGTTCGACCGTGCAGGTCACGCGCCCCACCGCTGTCCCGGACGCCGCGCCTGCGCCGGTGGCGACTGGCCACTGGCAGTTCGATGCCGGCGACCGCCCGCCCGCCGAGCGCGACGGCTACCGCCCGCCGCGCAGGCTCGCGGTGCTGCTGCCGCTGACCGGCAGCCTGGCCACCGCCGCGGGCCCCGTGCGCGACGGCCTGCTGGCCGGCTATTACGGCGAGCACCGGCGACGCCCGGACCTGGAGTTCTACGACACCATGGGCACCGCCTACGGCGCGGTGTCCGCCTACCAGCGTGCGGTCGCCGAGGGCGCCGACCAGGTGGTCGGGCCGCTGGGCCGCGACGAGGTCGACGCGGTGTTCGCGCAGACCACGGCCACCGTGCCGGTGCTGGCGCTGAACCGCGCCGGCGCACCGCCGCTCAACAGCGCCAGCTATGCGCTTGCGCCCGAGGACGAGGGCGTGGCCGCGGCCAACTTCCTTGCCGCGCGCAATGCGCTGCGGGTGCTGGTGCTGAGCTCCGGCGATGACAACGCGCGCCGCAGCATCGATGCGCTCAACGCGCGCCTGCAGGAACTCGGCGGTGGCATGGTGCAGCTACTGACCGTGGTCGGCGACTCGCCACCCGACCTGATCGGCCCGATGCAGGCAGCGCTGCAGCGCGAGGGCGGCGTGGACGCGATCTTCCTCGCCCTGCGCGGGCCGCAGGCGCGGCTGGCCGCGGCCCAGGTGTCGGCCGCCGGTCTCGCCGGGCGCCCGCGCGTGGCGACCTCGCAGCTGCTCTCGGGCACCGGCAAGCCCGACGAGGACGCGGTGCTGGACGGCATCGCCTTCCCGAGCGATGCCTGGAGCGTGTCAGGGGTCCCGGGCCTGCCGCCGGCGCGCACCGTGGCCGACGCCCTGCCCACGGCGCGTGGCCCGGCCGCGCGCCTGTTCGCATTCGGCTATGACGCCTGGCTGCTGTCGGCCTACCTGGGCCACCTGGCAACCAGCTCCGAGGCCTCGGTTTCCAGCGCCAGCGGCGTGCTGCGGATGAGCGCCGAAGGCCACGTGCAGCGCGTGCCGGCCTGGTCGACCTTCAACGGCGGTCATGTGGTGCCGCTGGCGGGCGTCGCGAATTGAGCGAGACCCGGCGCCGCGGCGCCGGAGTCGAGGCCGCCGCGCGCACGCACCTGCTGCGCGCCGGCCTGCACGCGATCGCGGCCAATGCCGGCTACCGGCTGGGCGAGCTCGACCTGGTGATGCGCGACGGCGACACCGTGGTCTTCGTGGAAGTGCGCTATCGCGCCAGCGCCGACTACGGCGGCGGCGCGGAGTCGGTTGACCGCGGCAAGCGCCGGCGCATCGCGCGCGCGGCGCAGCTGTTCCTGCTGCAGCACCCGGCGCTGGCCGAGGACTTCTGCCGCTTCGACGTGATGGATGCCAGCGGCGATCCGGAAGCGCCGGACTTCACCTGGCATCGCGACGCGTTCCGCCTGGACGACGCCTGACGTCGCACGTCTCCCGCAGTCTGTGGGAGCGGCTATAGCCACCCCTGCTGTGGGAGCGGCTATAGCCGCCGCTGCTGTGGGAGCGGCTATAGCCGCGATCCGACCTCGCGACCAGCTGGCAATCGCGGCTATAGCCGCTCCCACAAATTCGTGACGGCGCCCTACAGCGGGCGGGGGGCGGGGGGCGCGGGAGTGGAGAAGTGTTCGTGGCCGGCCTGTGCGGGCTGCCAGATGCGGCCCTCACTGTCGAAGGCCTGCACGCCCTGCCCGGCCACCACCGTGCCGATGCGGGTGACCGTGACGCCGGTGGCCGCGGCGGCTGCGGCGGCGGCAACGGTCGCGTCCTTTGTCGCAGGGACGGTGAAGCATAGTTCGTAGTCGTCGCCGCCCGAAGCCTGCAGCGCGCGCAGCGCGTCGCCATCGAAATGCGGACGCAGCAGGTCAGCGCCCGGCAATGCATCAAGCTCCAGCCGCGCGCCGACACCGCTGGCGGCGCAGACGTGGCCAAGGTCGGCCAGGACGCCGTCGGAGACATCGATGCACGCGCTGGCCACGCCGGCAAGCGCGCGTCCCAGCGCGATCCGGGGGCGCGGTCGCTCCAGGCGCTCGCGCAGCGCGGGATCGATCGCCCGGCCCTCGCGCCACTGCACCAGCGCGCCGGCTGCGCCGCCGAGCGTGCCGCTGACCCAGACCGAATCACCGGCGCGCGCGCCGTCGCGGCGCAGCGCGCGGCCGGGGTCCGCGAAGCCGTGGACGGTGACCGACACCGACAGGGGCCCGCGCGTGGTGTCGCCACCGACCAGGGCCACGCGGTGCTGCCCGGCCAGGGCGAAGAACCCGTCGAGGAAGCCGGCGACCCACGCAGGATCGCCATCCGGAAGCGACAGCGACAGCGTGCACCAGGCGGGCTCGGCGCCCATCGCCGCGAGGTCGGACAGGTTCACCGCCAGCGCTTTCCAGCCCACCTGCCCGGCGGCGGTGCCCGGCGGGAAATGCACGCCGTCGTTGAGCGTATCCATCGCCACCACCAGCTGCATGCCGGGCGGCGGCTGCAGCAGGGCGGCGTCGTCGCCGATGCCCAGGACCACGTCGTCGCGCGCATGCATGGCGCGCGCGCGGATGAGGTCGATCAGCGTGAACTCGGCCATCGCGGTGGCCGCGGGCTCAGCCGCGGCCGGCCCGCACTTCGGCCGCGCGCCACTCCGCCGCGGCGTGGTCGAGCACGCCGTTGACGTAGGTGTGGCCGTGCTCGGAGCCGAAGCGCTTGACCGTCTTCAGGGCCTCGTCGATCACCACCCGGTAGGGCACGTCGATGCGGTGGCGCAGCTCGTAGGCGGAAATGCGCAGCATCGCGCGCTCGATCGGGTCGACTTCGCCGATGGCGCGGTCGAGGAAGGGTTCCAGGGCCGCGTCGAGGTCGCGGCGATGGGTCTCGACGCCGCGCACCAGGTCTTCGAAATACTCGAGGTCGGCGACTTCGTGCGCCTGCTCGTGCGCGAACTGCGCGATCGCGTTGTGCGCGTCCACGCCCGACAGCTGCATCGCATACACCGCCTGCAGGGCGCGCCGGCGCGAGCGCGAACGCCCGACGGTGTCGATGCCGGCGTTGCGGCCACCCGCACCACCGCCACGCTGCGGCCTCATGGCAGCACCCCCAGCAGGCTGGCCATTTCCAGCGCGACCAGGGCACATTCCTCGCCCTTGTTGCCGTGGCTGCCGCCGGCGCGGTTCTCGGCGTCGACCATGTCGTCGACGGCCAGCACGCCGTTGGCCACCGGAACGCCGTGGTCGAGCTGGACGCGCGCCAGGCCCTCGGCGCAGGTATCGGCGACGTGCTCGAAGTGGCGGGTATCGCCGCGGACCACGCAGCCCAGGGCGACCACCGCCGCGTGGCGGCCGTCGCGCGCGAGGCGCGCGGCGACCATCGGGATTTCCCAGGCGCCGGGCACGCGGATGACATCGACCGCGTCGGCGGCCACGCCGTTGCCCTCGAAGGTGGCGCGCGCCGCGGTCACCAGCGCGTCGACGATGCGCGGGTTCCAGCGGCTGGCGATGATCGCGAAGCGCGCGCCTTCGGGCGCGTGCAGGTCGCCTTCGTGATGGGTCATGGCGTGTTCCTTGGACGGATGCGCATTCTAAGGCCTGCGCCGCGGCGCTGCCGGGGAGTGGCACCAGATCGCCGCGTAAGCGCAGCTGCAGGAGCAGCCATAGCTGCTCCTGCTGGAGTCAGGTGGGATCGAGGTATTCGACGACTTCGAGGCCGAAGCCGGCCAGGCCGACCTGCTTGCGGGCGGTGCCCAGCACGCGCAGCTTGCCCAGGCCAAGATCGGCCAGGATCTGGCTGCCGGCGCCGTTGCGGCGCCATTCGACCAGGGCGCCGCCGCGCGTTGTATCCGGTCCGGGCTTGGCGTCCGCAGCCCGCAGGCGCTCCAGCAGCGCGTCCGGCGTCTGGCCGCCATCCAGCAGCACCAGCGCGCCGCGGCCCTCGTTGGCGATCATGGCCAGCACCTCGCCCACCGCGGGACCGAAGTCCGGCCGGCACCAGCGCAGCACGTCGGCCAGGGCGTTGCGCACCTGCACGCGCACCAGGGTCGGGGTGTCGGCGTCGGGCTCGCCGCGGACCAGGGCGAAGTGCAGCGCGTGGCCGAGGCGGTCGTGGTAGGTGTGGAGGCGGAACGGCCCGTGCTCGGTGTCGATGTCGCGGCTGTCCACGCGCTCGACCGTGTGCTCGGTCTCGAGCCGGTGGCGGATCAGCGCCTCGATCGAGCCCATCTTCAGGCCGTGCTCGCGCGCGAACACTTCAAGCTCGGGCCGGCGCGCCATGGTGCCGTCGGGATTGAGGATCTCGACCAGCACGCCGGCGGGCTCCAGGCCAGCCAGCAGCGCCAGGTCGGCGGCCGCTTCTGTATGCCCCGCGCGCGCCAGCACGCCGCCGGGCTGCGCGGTCAGCGGGAAGATGTGGCCCGGCTGCGCCAGGTCCGACGGCGCCGCGTTCGGCCGCACCGCGGTGCGCACGGTGTGCGCCCGGTCGTAGGCCGAGATGCCGGTGGTGACGCCCTCGGCGGCCTCGATCGAGACGGTGAAGTTGGTGTGGTGCGACGAGGTGTTGGACTGCACCATCGGCGGCAGGCCCAGCTGCGCGCAGCGCTCGCGGGTCAGCGACAGGCAGACCAGGCCGCGGGCGTGGGTGACCATGAAATTGATGTCGGCCGGGCGCACGAGCTCGGCGGCCATGATCAGGTCGCCCTCGTTCTCGCGGTCCTCGTCGTCGACGATGACGACCATGCGGCCGGCGCGGAGTTCTTCAAGCAGTTCGGGGATGGGGGCGAAAGGCATGGGACTGCGACCTGGGTTGGGGTTTGCGGGGACTGCGGGGTTTGCGGGGTTTGCGGGGTTTGCGGGGTTTGCGGGGTTTGCGGGGTTTGCGGGATTGGTGGGGCTGGTGGGGCTGGCGAGATGCGGGATTGCGGGGCTGTGGGATTGCGGAAATTGCAGGGGTTGCCGGGATTGCGCGGCCTCGGGGACCGGAGCCTGCCGCTCCCACAGCGGTCGCCCCGGCGGCTGCAGGCGTTTCAGGGGACGCTGCGCAGGCGTTCCAGATAGCGCGCGACGAGGTCGACCTCGAGGTTGACCGGGTCGCCGGGCTTCGCCGACGCGAAGGCCGTGTTGGCGACGGTGTGCGGCACCAGCGCGACCTCGAAGGCGTCCATCCCCGTGGCGTTCACGGTGAGGCTGACGCCATCGACGCAGATCGATCCCTTCTGCGCGACGTACTTCGCCAGCGCCTGCGGCATGGCGAAGCGCCAGCGCTGGGCGCGCGCATCCTCGCGCACCTCGAGCACGCGGCCGACGCCGTCGACGTGGCCGCTGACCAGATGGCCGCCGAGGCGGTCGGTGGGGCGCATGGCGCGCTCGAGGTTCAGCGGCGCGCCCTCACCGAGCCCGCCAAGGGTGGTCAGGGCCAGCGTTTCATTGCTGGCGTCGGCCTCGAAATGGCCGGCGTCGAAGGCGACCACGGTCAGGCAGACGCCGTTGACCGCAACGCTTTCGCCCAGCTTTGCATCGGCGAACGGCAGCGCGCCGACGGCGATCCGCAGGCGGGCGTCGCCGCCGCGTGCTTCGCGCGCGGCCAGGCTGCCGACGGCTTCGATGATTCCTGTGAACACGGCGCTCTCCTCAGCCCGCCGCGCCGGCGTCGACCACCGCGCGCCCGGGGACCAGCCGCAGGCGCAGGTCATCGCCCACGCTGACGTTGTCGACGATCCGCAGCGCCATGCGCTGCGCCATGTCCTGGATCTGCAGGCCGGCGAACAGCGGCCGCGCCTGCGTGCCCAGCAGCACCGGCGCCACGTACAGCAGCACCTCGTCGACCAGGCCCGCGCGCATGAAGGCGCCGGCCAGCGTCGCGCCCGCCTCCACCTGCACCTCGTTGATGCCGCGGTCGGCGAGGACCCGCAGCACCGCTGCGAGATCCAGGGCATTGCCGGCCGCCGGCACCGCGACGCGCTCGCTGCCGAGCTCGCGCGGCGGCTTGGCGTTGGCGGCGTGCACGTACAGCGTGGGCGCGTCGCCCTCGCGGACGCGGCCGCGGGCGATGGTGGCCAGGCCCGGATCGAGCACCACGCGCAGCGGCGGCGCGAATTCGGCGTCGTCGTCCAGGCGCACGGTCAGCTGCGGATCGTCGGCCATCACCGTGCCCGAGCCGGTCAGCAGGGCGCCACTGCGTGCGCGCCAGCGCATCACGTCGCGGCGCGAGGCCTCGCCGCTGATCCACTTGGATTCGCCGCTTTCAAGCGCGGTATGGCCATCAAGGCTCATGGCCAGCTTCACGCGCAGCCAGGGCCGCCCGCGCACCAGGCGCGACACGTAGCCGCGGTTGAGCTCCTGCGCCGCGGCTTCCATCAGCCCGTGTTCGACCTCGATGCCGGCCTGGCGCAGGCGCTCGAAGCCGCTGCCGTCGACCTGCGGGAACGGGTCGCGCATTGCCGCGACCACGCGCGACACGCCGGCCGCGACCAGCGCGTCGGCACAGGGGCCGGTGCGGCCGGTGTGCGCGCAGGGTTCCAGGCTGACGTAGGCGGTGGCACCGCGGGCACGCTCGCCGGCGGCCTCGATCGCGAAGACCTCGGCGTGCGGGCCGCCCGGCCGCTGGTGCCAGCCTTCGCCCACCACCTCGTCGCCCTGCGCCAGCACGCAGCCGACCATGGGGTTGGGGCGCGTGGTCCACGCGCCGCGCTCGGCCAAGCGCAGCGCGCGCGCCATCATCAGATGGTCGATGTCGGAATGGCCCTGCATCAGGTGATGTTCTCC
Organism: Luteimonas changyuni; assembly: GCF_039548395.1. Classification (NCBI taxonomy): domain Bacteria; kingdom Pseudomonadati; phylum Pseudomonadota; class Gammaproteobacteria; order Lysobacterales; family Lysobacteraceae; genus Luteimonas; species Luteimonas changyuni. The sequence continues at coordinate 37,164 of NZ_JBCLUZ010000022.1, read as the reverse complement.
ACGCTGGAATAGATGGAATCCGCGCCTGCCAGCCAGTTGGCCGCGCGGTGGCGCTCGGCGGCGATGCTGGTGCAGCGCGCCAGCTGGGCATCGTCGGCACGGTCGATGCGGACGCCGTCGATGGCAAGGTCGTCGTCGACCAGGTCGGCATCGTCGATGTCCAGGCGCGCCCAGCCGCCGTTGGCGACCACGGCGGCGAAGTCCATCGGACCCGGGCGCAGCGAGTACTCGCGCAGCCGCCAGTGCAGCGCGAGCTGGCGGGCGAGGAAGGTGTCGATTTCGCGATCGCCGCGCAGCGCCGCGTCATGCAGCCGTTCCGGCGCGGCGTCATCGAGGAAGCCCAGCCTCCAGGCAACGTCGTCGGGATCGACCATGCGGTCGTGCGGCACCGGCGCATGCCGGTCCAGCGCCCAGGCCAGCACGTGGATGCCTTCGGCACGCCAGCTGGCGTCGACCATCGCGACATCGGACAGGCTGCCCAGCGGCAGATCCACCAGCGCCGCCTCGGCGGGCTCAAGCGCGGCCCGCAGCCCGGTGACGCGCAGCCAGTCGAGCATGCGCCGGTGCATGGCCGCGGCCTCGGGTTCGTCGGCTCGGGGCTCGAGCCCCGCGCGGGCGACGACGCTGGCCAGGGCCAATGCACGGCGCAACACGTCGGTCGCCCGAGGCCTCGGGTAGCGCCCTGGCTCGCCGGGAACGGGCACCGTGCTCAGCGCTTCCGGCCCTTGCCGGATCGGGCGTCGAAAGCCGCCGGTTCGCCGTCGAGGAGCGGCAGCTGGCCCTCGCCGGGCAGGTCGCGCTCCAGGCGGTCAAGCTCGTCGCGGAAATCGGCCACGTCCTGGAACGAGCGGTAGACCGACGCGAAGCGCACGTAGGCGACGTGGTCGATCTTGCGGAGCTCTGCCATCACGAACTCGCCCACGCGGCGGGACGCGAGCTCGCGCTCGGTGGTCATGCGCAACTGGTGGATCACCGCGCGTACCGCCGATTCGATCTGTTCTTCGGTCACCGCGCGCTTGTGCACGGCGCGGTCGAAGCTCTGCCGCAGCTTGCGCGCATCGAAGTGTTCGCGGCGGCCGTCGGTCTTGATGATCGCCGGCAGCTTGAGTTCGATCGTCTCCATGGTGGAGAACCGCTCGCCGCAGGCCTCGCATTCGCGCCTGCGGCGGATGGTCGCGCCATCGTCGCTCACCCGCGAGTCGATGACCCGGGTATCCACGTGCTGGCAGAAGGGGCAATGCATCGCTTCGCGGCGGCGTCAGGCGGCGTGACCGACGCCGGCCGCGGCCGCCGGCATCGCGAGTTCCGCCTGCGCGGCCATCAGCCGTACACCGGCAGCCGACGGCACTGTGCTTGCACCTTGGCACGCACGGCCTCGATCACCGCGTCGTCGCCGGGCGCGTCAAGCACGTCGCAGATCCAGCCGGCGAGCTCGGTGCAGTCTGCTTCGGTGTAGCCGCGCGTGGTCACCGCCGGGGTGCCCAGGCGCAGGCCCGAGGTCACGAAGGGCTTCTGCGGGTCGTTGGGAACGGCGTTCTTGTTGACGGTGATGTGGGCGCGGCCCAGCGCCTCTTCGGCGGCCTTGCCGGTCACGCCCTTGCCGATCATGTCGACCAGCATCAGGTGGTTCATCGTGCCGCCGGAGACGATCTTGTAGCCGCGGTCGATGATCACCTTCGCCATCGCCTGCGCGTTCTTCACCACCTGCTGCTGGTAGGCCTTGAACTCCGGCTCCAGCGCTTCCTTGAAGGCCACGGCCTTGGCCGCGATCACGTGCATCAACGGGCCGCCCTGGATGCCGGGGAACACGATCGACTGCAGCTTCTTGATGGTGTCGTCGGCGCCCTCGCCCATGGCCTTGCGGCTGGCGACGATGATGCCGCCGCGCGGGCCGCGCAGGGTCTTGTGGGTGGTGGAGGTCACCACGTGCGCGTGCGGCACCGGGTTCGGATACACGCCTGCCGCGATCAGGCCGGCGACGTGCGCCATGTCCACGAACAGGATCGCGCCGACCCTGTCGGCGATGGCGCGGAAGCGCGCCCAGTCGATTTCCTGCGAATAGGCGCTGAAACCGCCCACCAGCATCTTCGGCCTGTGCTCGACCGCCAGGCGCTCGACTTCGTCGTAATCGATCAGGCCCCTGTCGTCGACGCCGTACTGCACGGCGTTGAACAGCTTGCCGCTGATGTTGACCTTGGCGCCGTGGGTCAGGTGGCCGCCGTGGGCGAGCGACATGCCGAGGATGGTGTCACCGGGCTTGAGCAGGGCCAGGTACACGGCCTGGTTGGCCTGCGAGCCGGAATGCGGCTGCACGTTGGCGTAGTCGGCGCCGAAGAGCGCTTTCACGCGGTCGATGGCCAGCTGCTCGGCGACGTCGACATGCTCGCAGCCGCCGTAATAGCGCTTGCCCGGATAGCCTTCCGCGTATTTGTTGGTGAGCTGGCTGCCCTGGGCCTCCATGACCCGGGGGCTGGCGTAGTTTTCGCTGGCGATCAGCTCGACGTGGTCTTCCTGGCGCCGGTTTTCGGCGGCGATGGCCGCGGCCAGTTCGGGGTCGTAACCTTCGATACGTGCGTCGCGAGGGAACATCGTGCGCTCCAATGGCCGGAAAGGCCGCCATTGTAGCTCCCCCACCCCCCGGGAAAGGCCCCGGGGCCAGCGCGGGAGCGGCCATGGCCGTGACGCTCTGTTGCAGGCCCGGCCGCTCCCCTGGAGCCTCAGCGCCCGGTGATGACGTCGGCGATGATCCCGGTGGCGATCGCCACGAGCAGGAAGTCACCGGCATCGCTGCGGCGCCAATGGTGGCCGCGCGGCGGCTGGCGCAGGCCGTAGTGGCCGTACTGGTTGACGACGTAGGTCGGCGCATAGCCGGAGTGGCCGTAATGGCGGCCGCGCGCCCACGGCGGCGGTCCGCGATGGCCACGCGATTGGTGCACGACCAGCGGCCGCGGCACGTAGACGACGCGGGTATCACGACGGTCATGGCGGCGGTCGTGCCCGCGGGCATGGCGGCGGTCGCGGCGGTCGTACCGGTCATTGCCGCGCGAGCGGCTGTCGCCGCGCCAGTCGCGCTGGACATGGCCACGGTCGTTTCCGCGATCATGGCCGCGGCGATGGTTGTCGCGGGCCTCGGCGGGCAGTGCGAACGCGAAGGCCATCGCCAGGGTGGCGGCGGCGAGTGCAAGGCGGCTGGCGGACATCATGGTGCGGGCTCCCGGCGGTGGACTGGCCCGACTATTGCCCGCAGCGGCTGAACAGACGCCCTATCCGGCCGCCGCACCGCGGTGGTGGACGTATAATCGCGCCATCCCAATCCACCGTTCCCGTCCGCTGCTTCCGCGCGGGCGGCGGTCACGTTGCACCGGAGTCCCCCATGTCGCAATACATCTACACCATGAACGGCGTCTCCAAGACCGTTCCGCCCAAGCGCCAGATCATCAAGGACATCTCGCTGTCGTTCTTCCCGGGCGCGAAGATCGGCCTGCTGGGCCTGAACGGTTCCGGCAAGTCCACCGTGCTGCGGATCATGGCCGGCGTCGACACCGATTTCAGCGGCGAGGCGCGCCCGCAGGCCGGCATCAAGGTCGGCTACCTGGCGCAGGAGCCGGAGCTGGATCCCGCGCACACCGTGCGCGAGGCCGTCGAGGAAGGCGTGGGCGAAGTGCTGCAGGCGCAGAAGCGCCTGGACGAGGTCTACAACGCCTATGCCGAGGAAGGCGCGGACTTCGACGCCCTGGCCAAGGAGCAGGAGCGCCTGGAGGCGATCCTCGCCGCCGGCGACGCGCACACCCTGGAAAACCAGCTGGAAGTAGCCGCCGACGCGCTGCGCCTGCCGCCGTGGGACGCGGTGATCGGCAAGCTATCCGGCGGCGAGAAGCGCCGCGTCGCGCTGTGCCGCCTGCTGCTGCAGAAGCCGGACATGCTGCTGCTCGACGAACCCACCAACCACCTGGACGCCGAGTCGGTGGAATGGCTGGAGCAGTTCCTGGCGCGCTACACCGGCACCGTGGTGGCGGTCACCCATGACCGCTACTTCCTCGACAACGCCGCCGAGTGGATCCTCGAGCTCGACCGCGGCCGCGGCATTCCGTGGAAGGGCAACTACACCGAGTGGCTGGAGCAGAAGGAAGACCGCCTCAAGCGCGAGGAGTCGTCCGAGAAGGCGCGCCAGAAGGCGATCCAGAAGGAGCTCGAGTGGGCCCGCAGCAATGCCAAGGGCGGCCGCTCCAAGGGCAAGGCGCGCCTGGCGCGCATCGACGAGCTGCAGTCGGTCGACTACCAGCGGCGCCAGGAGACCAACGAGATCTTCATCCCGCCGGGCGAGCGCCTGGGCAGCAAGGTGATGGAATTCAGGAACGTCTCCAAGCGCTTCGGCGACCGCCTGCTGATCGACGACCTGAGCTTCATCGTGCCGCCGGGCGCGATCATCGGCATCATCGGTCCCAACGGCGCCGGCAAGTCGACGCTGTTCAAGATGATCACCGGCCAGGAGAAGCCGGACTCGGGTTCGATCGAAATGGGTCCGACGGTCGACATCGCCTACGTCGACCAGAGCCGCGATGCGCTGACGGGCGACCACAACGTGTTCCAGGAAATCTCGGGCGGCGCCGACATCCTCAACATCAAGGGCATCGAGATCCAGTCGCGCGCCTATATCGGCCGCTTCAACTTCAAGGGCCAGGACCAGCAGAAGATGGTCGGCACGCTGTCGGGCGGCGAGCGCGGCCGGCTGCACATGGCCAAGACCCTGCTGCAGGGCGGCAACGTGCTGCTGCTCGACGAACCGTCCAATGACCTCGACATCGAGACCCTGCGGGCGCTTGAAGACGCGCTGCTGGAGTTCCCGGGCAACACCTTCGTGATCAGCCATGACCGCTGGTTCCTGGACCGCATCGCGACCCACATCCTGGCGTTCGAGGGTGATTCGCACGTGGAGTTCTTCCAGGGCAACTATCGCGAATACGAGGAAGACAAGAAGCGCCGCATGGGTGACGACGCCGGTCCGAAGCGGCTTCGGTTCAAGGCGTTGAAGTAAGAAAAAGTTCTTCGCCGTGGCAAAAAAGGAAGTCCCGATGACCTTCATGCAGCAGCTGCGACACCGCTGGGACACGTCCGGGTCGCTGGTCTGTGTCGGCCTGGATCCGGAGCCGGGGAGGTTTCCGGCGCGGTTCGCGGGGGATGCGGATTCGGTATTCGGGTTCTGCCGGGACATCGTGGATGCCACGGCGGAGTACGCCTGCGCGTTCAAGCCGCAGATCGCGCACTTTGCGGCGCCCGGTGCCGAGGATGCACTGGAGCGGCTGATCGCCCATGTGCATGCCGCGCATCCAGGCATCCCGGTGATCCTGGATGCCAAGCGGGGCGATATCGGGTCCACGGCGCAGCGCTATGCGTCGGAAGCGTTTGATCGCTACGCGGCCGATGCGGTGACGGTGAACCCCTACCTCGGCGGTGATTCGCTGCAACCGTTCCTCGAGCGTGCCGACCGCGGCGTGATCATTCTCTGCCGCACGTCCAACCCGGGCGCGGCGGACCTGCAGGACCTCCTGGTGGAGGCCCGTGCCGGTGGCCCCTCGCGACCGCTGTACCAGTCGGTCGCCGAGCGTGCGGCGCGCGAGTGGAATGGCAACGGCAACGTGTCGCTGGTGGTGGGTGCGACCTGGCCGGAGCAGCTGCGCGAGGTGCGCGCTGTCGTTGGCGACATGCCGCTGCTGGTGCCGGGCGTCGGCGCGCAGGGAGGCGATGCGGGCGCGGTGGTGCGCAACGCGCGCACCGGGGATGGCACCGGGCTGATGGTGAGTTCGTCGCGCGCGATCCTGTATGCATCCTCTGGCGACGACTACGCCGCCGCGGCCGCCCGCGCCGCGAGTGAGCTGCGCGACACGCTCAACCGCCACCGCGTCGCGGACTGAACCCGGCCCACTGGCACGGCACGGGCAAGGGCTCCACGAGCCCGGTCGCAGCTATGGCTGCTCCTGCACGTGCACATGCACATGCACATGCACATGCAGCTGTAGACCCCGTCCGTGCAGGTCCGCCCTCATCCGCGTAGATCCGTGGCGGAACGGATTGCCGCCGGCCTCACGCGGCATGGATATCCTGCTGGCCAACGGGGCTGCCGCCCTGAAGCCGGAAGGACGCCAATGACACGCCTGCCCCTGACCATCGCCCTGGCCTTGGTGCTCACCGCCTGCGGCCAGTCGAACGCACCTGCCACGTCCATGGACACCGCGTCACCCGAGGCCCTTGCCGCCGCGTCGGAGCCATCGGCGAGGGCGACCGGTACCACGCTCATCGCAGGTACCGGTGACGCCACGCCGGCCGCCGCGCCCGCGACCGACGAAGTCGTGGCGACCGCCGGCAGCGACGCCGAAGACACACAGTATTTCGACTTCAGCGGCCCGGCCCTGGAAAAGGTGCGCAACGAAGGGCGCGCGGCCACGCCGGAGCTGCGTGATGCCGCCCGGCGCCTCGTCGACGCGACCGGCGAGGAGCGCGAATGCGGCACCTACCCCGAGGGCGAACGCCTGTTCATGCTCGACCTCGATGGCCAGCCGGGCGATGAGGCGCTTCTGCTGTACACGATGGAAGGTTGCGGCGGCGGCGGGAACTACTACGACCGCAGCGGCTACGTCCTGCGCGAGGTCGATGGCGCCTGGAAGGCGGTGGCGGACTTTCCCCTGGGCACCAAGCTCGTCGGCAACGCCACGATCAGCGCGCTCGAGCCGGGCGTGGTGGTGGTGAGCCCCGAAGGCGACAGCGTGTTCGAGCAGCAGCGGGTCGAGATTCCCCCGCGCTGAACCCCGACCCTGCGGGAGCCGAACCCCGACCCTGTGGGAGCTGACCCCCGACCTCTGTGGGAGCTGCCCCCCCGACCCTGTGGGAGCTGAACCCCGACCCTGTGGGAGCGGCTATAGCCGCGATTGCAACAGCAGGCCTCGGGACAGCCATGCTTGGAAAGTCCTGAGGTGCCATGGGGCGAACAGCATCGCGGCTATAGCCGCTCCTACAGGGGTGCCGCAGCGGGGTGGCCTCAGGTCGGGGATTGCGGGACTTCGAACACCTGCCGCAGGTAGCGCAGGTAAGCCTCGTCGTCGACCATGGTCTTGCCGGGTGAATCGCTCAGCTTGGCCACCGGCTGGCCATTGCAGGCGACCATCTTCAGCACGATCTGCAGCGCCTTCGGGCCGGTGTCGTTGCTGAGGTTGGTGCCGATACCGAACGACATCCGGCAGCGGCCGCGGAAATGCGCGTACAGGCGCATCACCTGTTCCATGTCCAGGCCGTCGCTGAAGACCAGGGTCTTGGTGCGGGGATCGATCCGCAGCGCCTCGAGGTGGGCGAGCATGCGCTCGCCCCACTCCACCGGATCGCCGGAATCGTGGCGCATGCCGTCGAAGAGCTTGCAGAAGTAGAGGTCGAAATCGCGCAGGAACGCGTCCATTCCGATCACGTCGGTCAGCGCGATGCCGAGGTCGCCGCGGTACTCCTGCGCCCAGGCCTCGAACGCGGCGGTCTGCGAATCACGCAGGCGCGCGCCCAGCGCCTGGTGCGCCTGCAGCCATTCGTGCGCCATCGTGCCCTGCGGCACCAGGCCGTGGCGGCGGGCGATGTCGACGTTGCTGGTGCCGGCGAACTTCGGTCCGAGCAGGCCGGCCACGCGCGGCACCAGCAGGTCCTGCCAGCTTCGCGAATAGCGGCGGCGGGTGCCGAAATCGGTGATCCGGCAGTCTTCGTATCCCACTGCGGCGTCGAGACGGTCGACCTTGGCCTGCAGCCGGCCCAGGCCTTCGGCTTCGTCGGCCGGTCCGTGCTCGCCCACCATCCAGGCCTCGCTGACGATCGCCAGCAGCGGCACTTCGAACAGGATGGTATGCAGCCAGGGTCCCGACAGCGTCAGCGAGATCCCGCCGGGTTCGTCATCCGAACGCTCCAGGCGCACATGCTTGCGGTCGAGCTGGAACAGGCCGAGGAAATCGACGAAATCGGGCTTGATGAAGCGCAGGCCGCGCAGGTAGTCGAGCTCATCGCTGGACAGGCGCAGCGCGCACAGGGCGTCGATGGCGTCCGAGATCACGTCGATATGCCGCGCCAGGTCGACGCCGGGCGTGCGGCAGCGGAAGCGGTATTCGGCGTGCGCCGCCGGATAGCGGTGCAGCACCGCCTGCATCATCGTGAACTTGTAGAGGTCGGTATCGAGCAGCGAGGTGATCATGCGGCATCCTCCCGCATCGACTCGAGCAGCGTGCGCGGAAGGCCCGCCAGCCAGTGCATCCAGACCGCCAGCCAGACGCCTGCGCGCAGCAGCGGGCCGCGCGCAGGCGCTTCGAAGCGGCTGAAGTAACGCCACAGCCCGCGATGCTTGTGCCACTCGACGAAGAACGGCCGCGAGCGCGCGGACACGCCACGCAGGTGCAGCACGCGCACGTCGTTGGCCACCGCGATCATGGCGCCGGCCTCCCGGGCGCGGCGGCACAGGTCGAGGTCCTCGGCGTGCAGCCGGTAGCCGGCGTCAAAACCGCCGATGCGCTCGAACAGCGCCCGCGGCAGCAGCATCAGCGCCCCGGAGATCGCCTGCACCGGCTGCAGCGCGCGGTCGTCATCGACCTCCACGTCCAGCGGCCGGCCGCGACCTGCGCGCAGCGGGCCGCGGAGCATGGCGGCGAAATCGGGATCGTTGCGCCGCGCCGCGCCGTCGCGCACGCCGGCCTCGTCGACGAGATCCGCACCCAGCAGTAACTCGCCATCGCCATCGCCCGCGCCCGCGCCCGCGTGGCGCAGCATCCTCTCGAACGTGTCGGCCTCGACCATGCAGTCGGGATTGACGAAGGCCAGCCACGGCGCCGTGCTGTCGGCCGCGCCCTGGTTGCAGGCAGCGGCGAAGCCCGGGTTGTCGGGATTGGCGATGAAGCGCAGGCGGGCATCGGCCAGGGCGTGGCGCTGGACCACCGCCAGCGTGCCGTCGGTGGACGCGTTGTCGACCACGCGGATCTCGGCGATACCCCCCGCGGCGCGCAGCCGTGACAGGCAGGCGTCGATGCTGCTTGCACTCTCGTGGCTGACGACGACGGCGGCGACCGACGGCGCACCCACGACGGCAACGGGCGCGCTCACGGCGCGAACAGCTCGTGCTGCGACGGCGGCTCAAGACCATCGAGGCGGTGCGCAAGCTCCCGGCGGCAGTCGCTGACTGGATCGTGCATCAGGAACTCCGCCAGCCGCGGCCGCCAGCCCGGCCAGCGCGCGGCCAGCGCGTCCAGGTCGCCTTCGGCCGGGCCGCCCTCGCCGCCGCGGGCGACGAAGGCGGTTTCGCAGAGCACGTTGCGCCAGCCCAGCCCGGCCATGCGCAGCGACAGGTCGATCAGGGCCGCATACCAGGAGGCGTAGCTGGCGGCGTCCAGGCCACCGGCCTTCGCACGCGCACGACCGCGGATGAAGACCGCATGGTCGATCGCGGAGGGCAGCTCCGGGCAGGTCGACGGCATGCGTTCGGCGGCCCGCGCCAGGCGCGCGAGTTCGGCCTCGTCCGGCCGTGCGGAGACCTCGCCGCAGTCCGGCCAGGCCGCGGTCTCGCCGGCGTTGCACCAGGGCGTGGCGGTGGCGATGGCGCCGTCGCGCGCGGCGCATGCCGCCAGCCGCGCTGCCCAGCCGGGACCCGGCACCGCATCGGCGGCCAGCACGATCACGTCGGCGTCGCCGCAGGCGGCAAGGGCTTCGTCCAGGTGCGCGACTTCGCCCAGGCGCCGCTGGCGCCGGGTGTACTCGGCGCGCAGCGGCGTGCGTTGCAGCCAGCGCTCGATGATCGCGAGTCCCCGGGGACCGGCCTGGGCATCGTCGGCCAACCAGACCCGCGTGCCCGCTGGCGTGCCGGCGTCGAGCGCCGCCAGGCAGGCATCGAGCACGTGGTCATCCACCGCGACCGGGAGCAGCACGATCGGAAGCTCGCCCGCGGCTTCGCTCCGCGGTCCGGGCACGCCGGCGCCCCGCCCGCCGGCCATGCTCAGTCGGTGGTCCGGTGCAGCGGCTCCAGCGCGCGGAAGCGGCGGCCGTATTCGTCGGTCAGGTTGCGGGCGTCGTTGCCGTCGCGAACCAGGGTCGGCGTCAGCAGCACCACGATCTCGCTGCGCTCGGTACGCGAATTCTGCGACCCGAACAGTCCGCCGATCACCGGGATCCGGCTCAGGCCCGGAATGCCGGAGGCGCCCCGGGTCACGCCGTCGGTGATCAGGCCGGCCAGGAACACCGTATCGCCGCTCTGCACCACCGCATTGGTCTTGAGCCGGTTGGTGTTGATGGTGCGGTTGCCGTTGGCATCGGTGTCGGTCGGCGCGCTGACTTCCTGCACGATGTCCAGGAACACGGTGCCGTCGCGGGTCACGCGCGGCCGCACCTTGAGGATGGTGCCGGTGTCGAGGTACTGCACCTGCCCTACGGTGTCGCCACCGCCAAAGCCGGGGTTGTAGGACACCGACGTGATCGGAATCCTGTCGCCGACGTTGAGCGTCGCCTCGTAGTTGTTGCGCACCAGCACCGACGGGGTCTGCAGCATCTGCACGTCCGAGACCTGGTCCAGCGCGCGGATGACCGCGGCGGCATCGTTCTTGACCAGGGTCCAGACCGCGCCCGGGTTCGCCACGGTACCGAGCGCGGCGCCGAGCGTGCTCCAGCCGCTGGGGCCGCCCGCGGCCGGGGCCGGGAAGGGACCGATGCCGTTGTCGGTCATGCCTTTTTCAAGGAACCAGCTCACGCCGTATTCCAGGCCGCCGGACAGGGTCACCTTGACCACCTGCGCCTCGATATGGACCTGCAGCGGCATCACGTCCAGACGGTCGATGACCTCGCGGATCGAGCGCCAGGCCTGGCCGGTGGAGCGCACCAGCAGCGTGTTGCTCTCGTCGACCGCGGACACGCCCACTTCGCTGCCGTCGACCTCGAGGGTGACCGAGGCATTGCCGCCCTGGCGTTCACCCAGCGACAGCGTGCCGCCGCCGAGACCGCCGCCGCCACTGCTGCTGCCATCGCGGCCAAGGCTTGCGCTGGACACTCCGCCGTCCATGCCACCGTCGTCGATTTCCGTGGACTCAAGGCCCGGCATCAGCGATGCGCCGCCGCGGCCACCGCCGCCGGAGCGCCCGCCGCCGCCGCTGCCGTAGACCTCCGACAGACGGTCTGCCAGGTCCTTGGCGGTCACGTACTTCAGCTCGTAGGAAAACAGCTGCACGCCGCCGCCGGCGCCGTCGATGCGGTTGATCCACTGTTCGATCTGGTCGAGGTAGGCCGGCTGCGAGGTGATCACCAGCACGGCATTGGCGCCTTCCAGCGGCATGAAGCGGAACATCCCCGCCACCGGCGAACTGCTTTCCGCGCCGAAGACCTTTTCAAGGTCGGCGACCACCTGCGGCGCACGTCCGGCAACCAGTGGAAACACGCCCACCGACATGCCCGACAGCCAGTCGACGTCGAAGATCTGGATCGTGCGCAGGTAATTTTCCAGCTCCTGGCGCGAGCCGGCGACGGTGATGACGTTGCGGCCGGCATCGACGCCGACGATGGCGTTGGCGCGCGCATACGGCTGCAGCACCTTCTCCATTTCCACCGCGGAGATGTACTGCAGCGGCACCACGCGGGTTTCGAAGCCGCGCGCGCCGGTGGCGGTGCCGGTGCGCGCCGCGACCGCGCCGCTGGCGACCGCGCCTTCGGCGGGCACGATGTTGTAGCGGCCGTCGGCATAGATCATGCGGGCGTTGTTCCAGCCCAGCACCATCTCCAGCAGGCTGAGCGCCTGCGCCGGGCTGACGGTCTTCGGCGTGGCCAGGGTCACGGTGCCCTGCACGCCCGGTGCGATCACGTAGTTCTGGCCGAGCATGTCGCCCAGGATCACCTTGACCACGGCGTGCAGCGACTCGCCTTCGAAGTTGAAGGTGGCCTCGCCGGAGGTGCCGGCGAGGTTGGGCGGCGGCGAGGCGGCCAGCGATTCATTGATGACCCGGCCGTCGCCGCGGTGCTTCTGCGCCCGCGGGCCGTCGGGGAGCGCCTGCTCGGCGATGCCGTCGCCGCCAAGGGCTGCACCCGCGTCACGCGGGACCCCGTCGACCTGGATCACCGGGGCCGGCATGCGCGCCTCGCGGCGCACGTCGGGCACCGGCGCCGAAGCGCAGGCGGCCAGCAGGGTGGCAAGGAGTGCGGCAAGCGCCGGCTTGAGGGTCTTGGTCAGGGTCATCTTGGGCATTCTAGGGATTCGGGCCGGTCACTGGCTTTCTGCTTCCTGCTGGGCCTGCTCGCGCTGGCGCGCGCGGCGCGCCTCGATGCGCTGGCGGATGGCATTGACCTGGTCTTCCGGAGAGGTCTCGGCGGCGACTTCGGCGTCCGGCGCCGGCTGGCCGGGTGCCGGCACTTCGACTTCGGTTGGCGCAGGCGAGCTCGAGGTCGTCACCACCACCGGGCGGTTGCCGGCCCCGCCATTGCCACCCTCGTCGCTGGCCGTGCGTCCACGGGCCGGAGCATCGCCGGCGGCGGGCGGGGTCGACATCGCCGTCGGGGCCTCGCCGCCAACGCCGTCGAACACCCGCAGCTCCAGCGTGCGCTGGCCCTCGGGGCCATCGAAGACGGCACTGCGCGGCGTCAGCGAGGCCAGCTGCCAGCCCGGCGCCCCCGCCGCGCTTTCGCCCACCTTGAGCCGCAGCGATTCGCCGCCCTCGGCGGGCTGCACGATCGCCACCCCGAGCCCCGGTGTGAGCAGGATGCTGGTCAGCACGTACTCGAACTCCGCCGGCGCTTCCTCCCCCTGCGGATTGATGAAGAAAGGCTGCGGCCGGCGGTCGGTGGTGAACATCGGCCGGTCACCCAGCTCGGCGTACTGCGCCAGCGGACCCAGGCGCTCATCGCCGGGCTGGACGGCCGCGGGCAGGGCCTGCACCAGTTCGGGATCCGGCGGCAGGCGGTCGACGCGCCCGCCGAGCCCGAACAGGCCCAGCGTCCAGGTCGCGAGCGCCCACAGCGCCACGGCGCCGAGCACCCAGGTGCGCGCGCCCGGGGCCTCAGCGCGCATCATTGCCTCCCTGGCCCGGGGCGACGGGCGCCGGCCGCAGGTAGCCATACAGGTCGAAGGTGATGTCCAGCCCTGCGCCCTGGGCGCCGTTGCCGGTGCGCCCGAAGACCTGGCGCGGGGCCAGCACGTTGAGGTTGTCGACGAACAGCCGCGGCGAGCCGCCCTCCAGCGAGTGCAGCACCGCGGCGAGCTCGGGATTGCCGCAGTGCAGGCGCACCTGGACCACCGCGCGCGGGAAGCGGCCCTGGCGCGGCTCGGTCATCGGCGAGCGGTTGCGGATGGCGCAGCTGCGGTTGCCCGGGCTGGCCTCGAGCACGGCGGTCTCCAGGCGCGCGATCAGCGCGGCGGTGGCGAGCTCCGTGCTGCCTTCGGCCATGAATCCGGGCACGCGCGCGGCGATCTCCTGCACTTCGGCCATCCGCTCCTGCACGTGCGGGGCCTGTGCGAGCTCCATGCGCACGCGCAGGTCCCGCTGCTGCAGGCTTTCGATGCGCTCGCCGACGTCGAGCATCGGCGCCGTCCACCACGGGTGCACCAGCACCAGGTAGGCCACGGCAAGCACGCCGGCAAGGACTGCCAGCGCCAGCCAGCGGTCGCGGTCAGGGATTGCTTCGCGCACGCGCGGGCTCCGGGTTCTGCGCGGCCGCGGCCGGGGCCACCACCAGTTCGGCGGTCAGGGTGAAGCGGTCGCGGCCGCTGCGTGGATCCGGCTGCAGCGCCCCGGCCAGCGCCGGCGAACGCCACAGCGGCGAACCTTCCAGCCGCTGCACCAGCGAGGGCGCCTCGTTGCTCAGGCCGATCAGCAGGATCCGCGTGTCCTCGATGGACAGCTTTTCAAGATAGGTGGAGTCCGGCAGGCGCCGCGACAGTTCGTCCATCACTTCCACCGTGGTCGGGCGCGCGGCGCGGGTGGCCTGCAGGAAGGCCATGCCTTCGACCAGGTCGACCAGGGCCTGTCGCTGGGTGGAGGCGCCGCGGGCCCGGGTCGCGGCCTGCGCGACTTCGGCTTCGAGGGCGTCGGCCGCGGCGCGGCGGTTGTCCAGGACCTGCCACAGCGCGGCGGCGGTGGCGACCACGGCCACCAGGCCCAAGGCCAGGTTCCAGCTCATCCACGGATCGGTGCGGCGGTGGCGGCGCGCGCCGGGCAAGAGGTTCACCCCCAGGCCCGAGCCGTCGCCGGCATCCACGTCGACGCCGGTCAGGGTGGTGGCCAGCGGCCCGAGCGCGGCCAGCCGCGCCTCGAGCGCCTGCCGCGGGACCACCACGAGTTCGGCTTCGACCTGGCCGTCGGCACGATGGCCCACCAGGCGCGCGTCGTACTCGACCTCGGCGGCGGGGAATGGCGTCTGGCGCTCGATCTCGAAGCCGAGGACCTCGTGCAGGCGCGCACTGGCCGCCGCCGGCAGCGGCATGCGCCGGCGCAGCGCGGCGGCTTCGGGCAGCAGCAGCCAGCGCGGCAGCTTGGCCACGCGCTGTGCCAGCAGCGAGGCCAGCGGGTCGTCGACGCCTTCCGGCAGCGGCGGCAGGTCGCCCAGCGTTCGCGCCCCGGCGCCGCCGTCGATGGCTACGCGCAGGCCGTCGGCGGTCACATGCAGCAGCAGGCGCTCGCGCGCGAGCCCGAACAGCTCGCGCAGGCGCAGCGGCAGCCAGGTGGCGAGCGCCTGCGTCCACCAGCGCCAGAAACCGGCAGCGCGCGGGCGCAGCGAGCCACCCAGGCGTCCGAGCGCCCGGCGACGCGGTGTTACAGCAGCGGTGTCGTTTGCGACGGCCATCAGCGCGGCGTGGCTCCCTCTTCCCATTGCAGCGGGACGTACGCCGAACCCGGCAATCCGCCCCCTCCTGCGCGAACCACAGCGCGCAGCACGGCCTGGCGACCATCGGCGAGCCGGGCGCGGCTGTCGATACTATACGTGCCGCTGCCGCCGCCCACGAGATCGGGCGCCGATGCATCGTCCGCGTCGCGCTGCATCAGGATCGCCTGCGGGTCGACGCCAATCGCCTGCAGCACGGCGCCGCCGGCAAAGCGCTGGTCGGGCTGCGGCAGGCCGCTGAACACGGTGAGGTGCGGTGCGACGGCTTCGAACAGGCCGCGGTCCATGCCGAGCACCTGCTCGAGCTCGGGCACGGTTTCGAAGGGTGCGTTCTTGGCACCGTAAGGCCTCTCGGCCTGTGCGTATTGCGGAGCCTCGGCGCCGCCCATCGGCTGGGTGAGATCGTCGGCGTCGCGCCAGTCGACGATCGCGGCCGCGACCGCATCGGCCCGATCCTGCCCGGCGCCGACCGCACGGAGCAGCGCCGACAGCAGGCCCACGTCCGCGGCGTTGAGATCGACCTTGCCCGACTCGTCCACGATCCGGACCTCGACCGTCGCCGCGCCGAAGTTCCAGCGATACGGGCGGCCGTCGGGCATCCAGGCATAGTCGGGCTCCTGCGCCTGCACCCGGACAAGCGCGTACTCCAGGCCAGCGCGCGCGGCGGATTCGGCGGCAACCGCGCCGTGCAGGCCGCGCCCCTGCATGTACTCGATGCGCGCGGTCGCCGCGTAGGCGCCGATCAGCGCGGTCAAGAGCGCCACCAGCCACATCACCAGGATCAGGGCCGCGCCCCGCTGCGTCGACATCAGCGCCTCCCCGGGAACCGGTCGCGCACGCGGGACCGGCCGTTGCCATCGCCCCGTCCGGGCCGCGGGCCAGGTCGTTGTAGGGGCCGCTGGGCGGGCCGTTGCGCGGGCCCCAGGCGCGAGCGCCCGCTGCCCATGTGCGGTGTGGTTCCGGCCTGCGGCAGCGCGACCACCAGCGGCGGCCAGGCACCGCCGCCGGCGCTCTCGATCTCGATCGACACCTGCAGCGGCAGCGTTTCGCTGGATTCCCACGCATCCAGCCAGTCGGTCAGGCCGTTCTCGTCATCAAGCCCGCGGTAGAGGATGCGCAGCCCGGTCAGGCCCTCGACCAGCGGCTCCGGCTCGCGCGGCCGGTCCTCTTCGATGGTTTCACCGGCCAGCACCATGGCGAAGGACACGGCCAGGGCGGTGTCATCGCCCTGGCCGTACACGGCGATGTCATGCAGATGCGGACCGCCGCGGCCGAGGTAGCTGGGCAGGTCGGCGACGAAGCGGATGCGGTCAGGTTCGCCGATGAAGCGCAGCGCGCCACCGTTGTCGGGATCCTGGCCGAAGGCGATGGCCTGCGCCGCGGCAAGGCGCCGGCGCAGGAAACCTTCAACCGCACGCATGCGCTCGCTGCGGGCGGCCATGGCTTCGCCACGTTCGACGGTGGCCGTGGCCGCGCGCAGGGTCGCGAAGCCCAGCGCCAGGCCGCTGGCCAGCAGCGCCGTGGCCAGCAGGACCTCGATCAGGGTGAAGCCGGCGGCCCGGGTGCGGCTCATGGCTCCGTCCCCGGCTCTGGCTGCACCAGGCGCAAGGAGTCGACCGCCAGCCGCTGCGCGCGCGTGCCGTCGCCCCATGCAAGCTCCAGGCGCAGCTGCATGAGCTGTGCGGCGAACGGATCCCGGGGCGCACCGCCCGGACGCAGCGGATCGACCCAGGGCGCGACCTCGAGCTGCCAGCGGTAGCGACCGTCCTCGAGATCACCTTCATCGCGCCCGGGCCGCAGCGCCTCGCCAACGCCGATATCGGCCAGCAGGGATTGCGCGTGCAGCGCCGCCCGCCCTGCGTCCGCCGACCAGCGCACCTGGCGCGTGCCGCCGGACAGCGTGCCCAGCAGGAAGGTCAGCGCCAGCGCCAGCACCACGAAGGCCACCAGCACTTCCAGCAGCGTGTACCCGCGTTGCCGCTGCCGGATCATCGCGGCTCGGCCCGGTGCACGGTCACTTCACCGGTCAGCCAGGCCACGTCGATGTCGAACGCGGCCTCGTCGCGGCTCAGCTGCACGCGCCCGCCGGTGGACGCGCCGTCGCCGAAGAACATGATCGCGCCGACGCCTTCGGCCGGCTGCAGCTCGCGGGCACCAGTGAAGTGGATGCCAAGCGACGCCGGCACCTCGCCGCTGCGTCCATCCGCGGCCTGCCACAGATGCCCGCCGGGATCGATGCTGAAGGTCTGGGGCACGCCGGTATCGAGCGCGCGGGCGCGGGTGAAGCGCAGCTGGGTGGCGACCTCGCGGGTCTGGCTGCGCAGCTCCATGCGCGCGAAGCCGCCGCCGACCACGCCCGCGGCCAGCACGCCGGTGGCGGCAATCAGCACCATGACCAGCAGCAGTTCGAGCAGTGAGAAGCCGCCGCAGCCGCCCGCACCGCCGCACCCGGCGTTCATTGCCGCGACTCCCTATTCGTAGCGGATGTCCGCGTCCACGCTTTCGCCACCCGGCTTGCGGTCGGCGCCATAGCTGACGATGTCGAAGGCGCCGGCATCGCCGGGCACGCGGTATTCGAAGGGCGTGTTCCAGGGATCGTTGAGCTCCGATGCCTTGGCATAGGGGCCAAGCCAGCCCGCCGCGCCGCCGGGCGAGTTGACCAGCTCCGACAGGGCGTTGGGCAGGCTGCCGGTGTCCATCTCGAACTGGTTGATCTTCTCGGCCATGGTCTGCACCTGCGCTTCGGCCAGGCGGACCTTGGCCCGATCGCCACCGCCCATGATGCGCGAGGCCGCGAACGCGACGATGCCGCCCATGAGCATCACCACGACGATGATCTCGATGAGGCTGAAGCCGCCCTGGGACCGGCGGGGGGAAACGGTGAAGGGTCGCTTGTGCATGGAACCTGCCTGTATTGATGAAGGGAGTCGGGTGCCCGCGGCCGGGCAGGCGGCTAGCCTATGACATTGGTGAGGTCGTAGATCGGTACCAGGACCGCCAGGATCACCACCATGACCACCACCGCCAGCAGCAGGGTGATCACCGGGACCAGCGCGGCGAGCATGCGGTCCAGCGCCTGGCCGGTTTCGGCCTCGAAGGTGTCAGCGGTCCTGAGCAGCATCGTGTCCAGCGCGCCCGATTCCTCGCCAACCTGCACCATCTGCAGCGCCAGCCGCGGGAAACGCTTGCCGCGGGCCAGCGCCGTGGACAGAGCGACGCCGTTCTTGACCTCCTCGCCCGCTGCTTCGACGTCGGCTGCGAGCGCGCGGTTGCCGAGGACATTGCGGCCGATGCCCAGGGCCGCTATCAGCGGCACGCCGTTCTTCAGCAGGGTGCCCAGGGTGCGCATCAGCCGCGCGGTCTCGATCCGGGCCACCAGGCCGCCGACGAACTTGAGTGCAAGCAGCCATTCATCGAAGCGGGCGCGGAACGCCGGGTCGCGCAGGCGGCGGTCGAACCACAGCGCTGCCAGCGCCGGCACCGCCAGCAGCACGATCCACCAGTCGCGCACCAGTTCGCCCAGGCCGAGGACGATTTTCGTGAAGAACGGGAGCTCCGCATCCAGGCTTTCGTACATCACGCCGAACTGGGGCACCACGTAGCCAAGCAGGAACAGCAGCGCCAGGCCAACCATCAGGATCAGGATCGCCGGGTAGATCAGCGCGTTCATCACCCGGCCGCGCAGCGAACGCGAGCGCTCCAGATAGTCCGCCAGGCGCTGCAGCGTGTCCTGCAGGGTGCCGCCGGCCTCGCCGGCGCGGACCATGTTGATGTACAGGCGCGAGAAGCTGCCGTGCTGGCGCTCGAGCGCGGTCGACAGCGCCGTGCCGCCGCGCACCTGGTCGCGGACGTCGCTGATGGTGCGCTTGGCGCCTTCGTCCTCGGGCAGGTCGAGCAGGATGGTCAGCGCGCGATCCAGCGGCTGGCCGGCGCCGAGCAGCGTCGCCAGCTGCTGGGTGAACTGCACCAGGCGTTCGCCCGAGAACGGCTTGGGCTTGAACAGCGACCTGAGCGAACCCTCGCCGCCGCCTTCACTGGCCAGCCGGGCTTCGACCGGCAGGTGGCCCTGCTCCTGCAGGCGCAGCACCACCTCGGCGTCGCTGGCGGCCTCCATCTGGCCGTCCAGGGTCTCGCCGCGGGTGTTCAGTGCTTTGTAGCGGTAGAGCGGCATCGGCGGGGCGGACATTCGGACACGGGGCCGACACGTTACCGCAGGTCGCGGCGGTGCTGGGCGCGGCGGAAGGGCAAGGCGTCGCGTGACGCGCCGCCGCCGGATGGGCAGCGGCGCGGCGGCAGCCGGCTTCAGCCGACGGTTTCGGAGTAATGAAGCCAGAAATCGTTGAGGCCAGTGCCCGGTGCAAGCTTGCATGACATCGCGAGGAAGCTGGTCGGGAACTCGGTGGCCCCTTCGACGAAGTCCGACGCATTCCAGAAGAACCCGCCATAGCCGTAGGCGGTATCGGTGACCTTCGTCGCGTAGTAGTTGGTCCCGCCGTGCCAGCCAGTCACCGCCGTGCAGGCAACCGGTGCGTCACTGCCGTCCTGGCTCGAGACATAGACCTCGAGACCTTGGACCTGGCCCTGGGTGGGGATCGCGCAGGTCACGAAGACACTGGTCGTGCCCTCGTTCTGCACTGCAAGCGGGCGCTTGCGCAGTGCGTCATCGAATTTCGACAGCGACGCCTGGCAATGCGCCGCGGCGTTGAAATACTGGGTGCGCTCGACCGCCGGCACTCCGGCCTGGGCGACGCCCGCGGCCAGGACGGCCGAACACAGCAACGACTTCGTCAAGAACTTCATCCAATTCCCCCTGTTGCCGGCGAGAAGAATGGCGCGCCGGCTCCGCCGCATCCTGTCTATCATGGATTCATCCCGGCATGGGCGGCGGCTCAGGCGTCCTCGGTCACCCGCAGCACTTCCTCGATGGTGGTCATGCCGGCCATCGCCTTGATGATGCCGTCCTCGTACATCGTGCGCATGCCCGCTTCGCGGGCGAGCTGCTCGATCTCGCCCATGCCGGCATGGCGCATCACCGCGCGGCGCAGCGCGTCGTTCATCACCAGGAACTCCATGATCGTGGTGCGGCCGAGATAGCCGGTGGGCGCGATGGCCGAGCCGCGCGGGCGGTACAGGAAGATGTCGCCCTCGGGCTGGTACTTGCGCAGCGCGAACTTCTCGATCTCCTCCGGCGACGCCGGGTACTTCTCCGCATGCGTCGGCTCCAGGCGGCGCACCAGGCGCTGGGCGAGGATGCCGTTGATGGTCGAGGTAAGCAGGTAATCCTCGACGCCCATGTCGAGCATGCGGGTGATGCCGCCGGCGGCGTTGTTGGTATGCAGCGTGCTCAACACCAGGTGGCCGGTCAGCGCCGACTGGATCGCGATGCGCGCGGTCTCCAGGTCGCGCATTTCGCCGATCATGATGATGTCCGGGTCCTGGCGGACGATCGAGCGCAGCGCGTGCGAGAAATCCAGGCCGATCTGCGGCTTGGCCTGGATCTGGTTGATGCCCTCGATCTGGTACTCGACCGGATCCTCGACGGTGATGATCTTGACGTCGGCGGTGTTGAGCTTCGACAGCGCGGTGTACAGCGTGGTGGTCTTGCCGGAGCCGGTGGGGCCGGTGACCAGCAGGATGCCGTGCGGCTGCTGCAGCACGGCCTCGAACTGCGGCAGGAAGTTGTCGGTGAAGCCGAGCTTGTGGAAGTCGAACACCACCGTCTCGCGGTCGAGCAGGCGCATCACCACGCTTTCGCCGTGCGCGGTGGGCACGGTGCTGACGCGCAGGTCGAGCTCCTTGCCCTGCACGCGCAGCATGATGCGGCCATCCTGCGGCAGGCGGCGC
Source organism: Luteimonas changyuni (assembly GCF_039548395.1). Classification (NCBI taxonomy): domain Bacteria; kingdom Pseudomonadati; phylum Pseudomonadota; class Gammaproteobacteria; order Lysobacterales; family Lysobacteraceae; genus Luteimonas; species Luteimonas changyuni. The sequence goes on along the minus strand of NZ_JBCLUZ010000022.1, from coordinate 16,461 downwards.
TCGGCGATGTTGAGCTTGGCCATGATCTTGATGCGGCTGATCACCGCCGCGGTGAGGTTGGTCGGCGGGCTTTCGCCCTCCTCCAGCACGCCGTCGACGCGGTAGCGGACCTTCAGCCGGTTCTCGAACGGTTCGACGTGGATATCGGAGGCGCGCAGCTCGACCGCGCGCTGGATCACCAGGTTCACCAGCCGGATCACCGGGGCTTCCGAGGCGAGGTCGCGCAGGTGCTCGACGTCGTCCATGTCGCCGCCGTCGCCTTCCGCGCTTTCGACGATCGCACCCATCGCGCTGCGGCCCTGGCCGTGCCAGCGCTCGACCAGCCCCGCTATTTCCGAACGCAGCGCCACGCTGACGCGCACCGCCTTGCCCGTGGCCAGGCGCACGGCGTCGAGTGCATAGGGGTCCTGCGGATCGGCGGCAAGCACATCGATGACCCCATCGCCCTCGCCCACCGGCACGACGTGGAACTGGGTCATGAAGCGCGCGGTCAGCGGCGTGCCCTCGGGCGGCATCTCCGGCAGGTCCTTGACGCTGGCAAGCGGCAGGTCCATGACCTGGGCGCAGGCCTCGGCGTGGTCGCGCTCGGACACCAGGCCCAGGCGCCCGAGCAGCGACAGCAGGCTGCCGCCGGTTTCCTCCTGCAGGCGCCGCGCGCGGCCGAGGTCGGCGTCTTTCACCCGGCCCTTCTCGAGCAGGGCAGCGACGATGCGTTCGTCGGCCGTGGTTTCCAGGGTGGCGTGGGCGCTCACGGTATTCATGCTGCGTCTGCAGGGCCTGTGTGGGTGGCGGGACTTTAGCAGGCGGGAGGCGGCGCGACAGGCCACCACCGGTGTCCGGCAGCTGGCCATGCCATGCCATGCGCATGTGGCGGTTCACCAACGCCTCCTGCGATCTACCTCCGTCAACCACGGAGGCAATCACCAATGAAGTTCCAGGCCATCGCATCTCTTGCATTGATCACCAGCGTCGCCTTTCCACTGGATTCCCATGCGGCAGATGTCACCCGCGACGAGCAACGTCCGGCCGCCGACATCTGTCGGCCCGCCCTGCCCGCCTACGACGGGAGGATCCGCGTCAGGCCGCTGGGCCTTGTCAACGAGTCGTCCGGTACCGCTTTTGTCACCTGCGCACTGACCGGGCACAGCGCCGGAAGGACCAATGTGATCGAACTCGTGTTCATGAACCCCAGCGCCGTGACGAGGAGCTGCACGCTGGTGTCGTGGCGGGCCAGCACCAACGGCGGAATCTCGGCGCTCGGGTACCAGGCGGGATCCACGTCGATGTTGGAGGGTTATGAAAACCACATCAGGTGGACCAGTGCCATCCATAACGGCGGAGCGGCGTACGCATCGGCCGCGATCAGCTGTGCGCTGTCTCCAGGAGATGGAATCCGGCACGTCCGGCAGATGTTCGTCGAGAACATCGGGCAGTAGGCCTGCAAGCAGCGCATCTCCGCAGCTGGAATATGCCGTAGCCGGGGGCGGGGCGGGGCGGCCGGTTGCAATCGCTTCGGATACCATCGACCAAGGGGAGTACCGGCGCCGGCTGTGAATATCCGGCGCCGGTCGCACAGGCGAGGAGCGGGAGCACATGGATGCAGCACGCTGGAAGCGGACGTGGGAGCTGTTCGACGAGGTCGTCGATGCATCGGCCGGGGAGCAGTCGGCGCTGCTGGCGTCGCTTGAAGCGGATGCCGGCATCCGCGCCGAAGTAGAGCGCCTGCTGCAGGCGAGCCAGACCCGCGACGTCACCGCGCCGGGCCCGGCCCCGGCCTTGCAGCCGCGCCTGCAGTCCGGGACCCTGGTCGACAACTGGCGCGTGGAACGTCTGATTGGCCGCGGCGGAATGGGCGAGGTCTACCTCGCGCAGCGGGTGGATGCGGATTTCGAGCAGCGCGCTGCGCTGAAGCTCCTGCTGCGCATGGAGTCGGAGGAGGACCGCACCCGGTTCGCCGCCGAGCGTCGCATCCTCGCCCGCCTCGAGCATCCTTCGATCGCGCGCCTGCTGGACGGCAGCGAGTACCAGGGCACGCCGTATGCCGTCATGGAATACGTCGACGGCCAGCCGGTGACCGACTACGCACGCCACCTGCCGCTGCGCGAGCGCCTGGGGCTGGTGCTGCAGGCCTGCGATGCGGTCGGGCATGCGCACCGGCACCTGGTGGTGCATCGCGACCTGAAGCCCGGGAACATGCTGGTGTCGGCCGACGGACGCCTGCGCCTGCTCGATTTCGGCATCGCGAAGCACTTGTCCGGCGTCGACGACGACGCCACCCAGGTGATCCGCGCCTCGCCGGACTACTGCGCGCCGGAGCAACTCGACGGCGGCACGATCTCCACCGCCACCGACGTGTTCGCACTCGGCGTGATCATGTTCGAACTGCTGACCGGCGAGCGGCCGTGGCAGCTCGGGGGCCTGCCCTTGATGCGCGCGCTGGAGCGGCTGTGGGTGCAGGACACCCCGCGGCCGAGCAGCCGGCTGCGCGGAGCGGCCGCGCGCGCGGTGCGCGGGGACCTGGACACCATCGTGCTGAAGGCGCTGCAGCCCGAGCCCGGCAAGCGCTACCGCAACACCGACGAGCTCGCGTACGACCTGAAAGCGCATCTTCAGCAACGCCCGATCAGGGCGCGCAAACCGACGCTTGCCTACGTCGTGGTGCGCACCGTGCGTCGCCACAGGCTGGCCACCGCACTGGCCGGCGTTGCCGCCGCCAGCCTGCTCCTGGGCCTTGGCGGCGTGATCGTGCAGGGGCGCGAAGCCGCCATGGAGCGCGACCATGCCCGGCGCGAGGTGGTCCGCAACGACGCCGTGCGCCAGTACCTGATGCTGATGTTCCGGTCCGCCGGCGAGCTGCAGGGCAACGACGACATGACCGCGCGCGACGTGCTTGCCCGTGCCGCGGACGAGGTCGACGAACAGTTCGCCAACGACCCCGAAGCCCACGCCGACATCTCCATCGCGCTTTCCGAACTGTTCTTCCAGCTCAACGACTATACCGGCGCCCGGCCACTGCTCGAGCGACTGGTCCAGCGGGGCAACCGGATCCCCGCGGACGTGCGGGCGATGGCGCAGCACGACCTGGCGCAGGTGAACTATCGCGAAAGCCGGATCGAGGAAGCCTGGGACCTCCTGCGCCAGGCGCAGGCATTCTGGTCCGGCGAACCCCGGCGCTATCAGTCCGAGTTGCTCGACAGCCGCCTGATCCAGTCACAGCTGGAACGCGCGGACGGCGACTTCCCGCGCGCGCTGGCAACGCTTGAACAGGCGCTCGAGCAGCGGATCGCGCTCTCCGGGCGAACGCATCGCGACACCGCAGTGCTGATCAACAACCTCGGCATCACGTATTTCCAGGCCGGCCAGCTGGAACAGGCCAGCGACCGGTTCCAGCAGGCGAACTCACTGTGGACCGCTCTGGGCCAGGAGCGCAGCGCCGATGCGCTGAACACGCTCAACAACCTCGCTGCGGTCGAGGCGCGCCTGCTGCGCTCCGAGCAGGCAGCGGCCAGCATGCGCGCGGCCCTGCAGCTGCGACGGGAGCTCTACGGGCCATCCACCGCGACTGCGGCCCTGTTGAACAACCTGGGCAAGACCCTCAGCCAGCTCGGTCGCCACCAGGAGGCGATCCCGCTCCTGCGCGAGGCGATCGAGATGGGCCAGGCCCACGCCGGCGGGCCGGCGGCACCGGTGTCGCTGGCCGCGGGACTCGGCCTGGCCGAGGCGCTCGCAGGTATCGGCAGCCCCCTCGAAGGCCACGGCGTGCTGGACGAACTCCTGCCCCTGATCCGCGATGCCCACGGCGAGCAGCACCTGCTGGCGGCGATGCTGGGCATCTCGCGGGCGCGAATCCACTATTCGACAGGTGCGCGCGACAGCGCCACGCAGGCCGCCTCGGATGCCCGTCGGATACTGGCGTCCCTGGGTCCCGGGGGCAGCGGCGCGCTGGAGCAGCTGGATCGGCTCGAGGCAGGTTGGCGCGATGGCGAGCCACCCGGAGTCAATCCGTCGCCGGCTCAGCAGGCGCAGGCTGCTCCCCGAAGTCACGCAGCTGGTGCTGCAGCCAGTCCCGGGCTTTGACCCAGTCACGCCGCACCGTGCGTTCGGTAACGCCGAGGATCTCGGCCGTCTCCGCCTCGGTATAGCCGGCGAAATAGCGGCACTCGACCACCCGCGCCAGGCGCGGGCTGATCCGCTCCAGGTCACGGATGGCATCGCCGATCGCGATGCTGGCGTCGTCGTCCGGCCCCGCGATGTCCGTTGCCACCTCGAACGAGTGGAAGGCTTCGTCCAGGCTGACCGCCGCCACGCCACCGCCCCGGCGCTGGCGTGAGCGCGCACGCGCCTGGTCGACCAGCACGTGGCGCATGGCCACGGCCGCCGCCGCGAGGAAATGCCTGCGGCTTTCCCAGGGTCCCCCGCGCAGCACCTTGAGCCAGGCCTCGTGGATCAGCGCCGTGGTCTGCAGGGTTCCCCCTCCGCGATAGCCGGCGCGGATGCCGCGCGCCGCCCGCCGCAGGTCCGGATACAGCAGTGGCGCGAGCTCGACCGCGCTGGCGCAGATCTCTTCCGTGCAATCGTCTGGCAAATCCGTACCCCGTTCCATCGCAGTGGGTGTCGCGGCATCCGTGCCCGCCAGCCAATCGTATATGGAGGGGCGGCCGCGCAGCCTCGGATACTAGCAAGTGATGCCTGGACAAATCGGTGCGCGGCGAACGCGGCGGCCGCCGCGAGCGGCTCCACGATGTCCGCAATCGCCTTCCTGCGTCGTTCATTGGAGATGCGTGCGTTGTGCACGCACCACCATCACAACGAGACACGACATGGCAAAAGCAGCGCTCATCCTCGCCCTCACGCTGGCCCTCCCCGCCGCGGCCAACGCCGGCACGCCCTCCGATTCGCGCGTGACCCTGGCTGCAGGCGCGTGCCAGACCGCGCTCCCGGTCTTTGATGGCGTGGTACGCAAGCGCCCGTTGGCGGTGCAGAACGAAGGCACCAGCATCACGTTTGTCACCTGCGGCCTGGAAGGGAGGTTCAACGCGGAGCAGGCCACCACCCGTGTGTTCATCGGCTTCGTCAACAATTCCAGCAGCCAGGCCACGGTGAACTGCACCCTCGTCGACGGCCGCGACAGCATTTCGGATCCGGTCTACATGCCGAAAACGGTGCTGCTGGGCGCCAACACGCCGATGACGGAAGCGGCGTGGACGAGCGTCGACAACGAGGGCGACAACTTCATCTACCCGGCGATCAGCTGCTCGCTGCCCCCGGGCACCGGCATCAAGGCGGTGGGCCAAAGGTTCGTGACCGCGACGCCCTGATAGCGTGGCCCGGCCGTCGTCGCTGGTCAGGCCGGCGGCGGCGTCGGCGCCGAGATCGGGCTGCAGGCCCGGCGCATCGAAGTGCAGCGCGGTGTCGCGCTCGGCATCGGCGCAGTCGGGGTTGTCGCGCAATCACATGTTGAAAAATGTCACCCTGGCCGCTCTGGCCACGCTCGTAGCGACGACTGCGGGCACCGCATCCGCCGACACCATCGACCGCAGCCGGGTGGTGATGGCGGCTGCGGCCTGCCAGAGTGCGTTGCCGGTGTTCGACGGGGTCGTGCGCAAGCGTCCGTTGGCTGTGCAGAACGAAGGCGACACGAGAACGTTCATCACCTGCGGTCTCGAAGGGGTGGGGCTTGCTGCGCCCCACTTTTCGTCCCTCAGGGTGACCCTGATCAATAACTCCGCCGTCGCAGCGCCCGTCTCATGCACCCTTGTAGATGGCGACCGCTACTTGCTGTATCCAATTTATCTGACAAGGTCGGTGAGCATGCCCGCCAACATTGACCACGCAACCTTGACATGGTCGGCGAGCGAACGCGGCATTGACTTCGCTAATCCTGCTTTCAGCTGCAGCCTGCCCCCGGGTGTCGGCATCAAGACCGTGGAGCAGGACTACAAGGAAGACATCGGCAACTGATCAGAAACGGCCGCGCCACCGCGCAGGCAGTCATGCGATTGCGACGAGCCTGTTGTGCGCGAGTTCCCCCTGCACACAACACGCCCGATTGCCCTGGCTCTCAGCCCACGGAAACCCGCGCGTTCCGGAACATCCTGAGCCAGGGCGAGGCCTCCGGCCAACCGGCCGGCGCCCAGCTGAAGTTGGCCGTGGCCAGGGTGCGCTCCGGGTGCGGCATCAGCAGCGTCACCCGTCCGTCGTCGCTGGTCAGGCCGGCGATGGCGGAATCCGAGCCGTTGGGATTGGCGGGATAGGCCGTTGCCGGGCGACCGTCGCCGTCGACATAGCGCAGCGCCACGCGGGCAGCGGCGCGGGCGGTTTCGTCGCTGAATTCCGCCCGGCCCTCGCCGTGCGACACCACCACCGGGATCCGCGAGCCGGCCATGCCGCGCAGGAACAGCGAGGGCGATTCCACCACCTCCAGCATCGACAGGCGGGCTTCGAACTGCTCGCTCAGGTTGCGCTGGAAGCCGGGCCAGTGGGCGGCGCCGGGCACGATCTCCTTGAGCTGCGACAGCATCTGGCAGCCGTTGCACACGCCCAGCGCGAAGCTGTCGCCACGGGCGAAAAAGCGCGTGAACATCTCGCGCAGCATGTCGCGCTCGAGGATCGAGGTCGCCCAGCCGCGGCCGGCGCCCAGCACGTCGCCGTAGCTGAAGCCGCCGCAGGCAGCGAGGCCGGCGAAACCGTCCAGCCGCGCGCGGCCTTCGATGAGGTCGCTCATGTGCACGTCGACGGCCTCGAAGCCGGCCAGCGTGAACGCTGCGCCCATCTCCACCTGGCCGTTGACGCCCTGCTCGCGCAGGATCGCGACCCGCGGCGCCGCACCGCTGGCGACATAGGGCGCGGCGATGTCCTCGCCGGGGTCGAAGCCGAGATCGGGCTGCAGGCCCGGCGCGTCGAAGCGCAGCGCGGTGTCGCGCTCGGCATCGGCGCAGTCGGGATTGTCGCGCTGGCGCTGCATGGCGTGGCTGACCGACCACCATGCAGCCATCAGGTCCTGCCAGGCCCACTCCGCCATCACCTCGCCGTCGTCGAGCACGCGCACCGAAGAGGCGGTGGTGGGACGGGCGATGCGCTGCGCGCATTCGACCAGGCCGTGGCGCTCGATGAGATCGACGAACTCGACGCGGTCGCCGGCGGCGATCTGCACCACCGCGCCCAGCTCTTCGTTGAACAGGGTGCGGAACACGTTCTCGGTGCGGTCCTCGCCCCAGGTGTCGAGGTCGATGTCCATGCCGACGCGCGAGCAGAACGCCATTTCGCACAGGGTGGCGAAGACGCCGCCGTCGGAACGGTCGTGGTAGGCCAGCAGCAGGCCGGCCTCGCGTGCGTCGCGGATCAGCTCGAAGAACGCCCGCAGGCGCTGCGCATCGTCGAGATCCGGGCAGGCGCCGCCAAAGGCGCCGTGCACCTGCGACAGGATCGAGCCGCCCAGGCGCTGCTTGCCGGCGCCCAGGCCGATCAGCCAGAGCTCGGTGCCCGGCTCGCGCGCAAGCAGCGGCGTGAGCTGGGCGCGCACGTCGGCCACCGGCGCGAAGGCGGTGACCACCAGCGAGACCGGCGACACCGAGGCCCGCGCGGTGCCGTCGGCCTGCCACTGCGCCTGCATCGACAGCGAATCCTTGCCGACCGGGATCGACAGCTCGATCTCCGGGCACAGCTCCATGCCGACCGCGTGCACGGCGTCGAACAGGCGCGCGTCCTCGCCGGGGTGGCCGGCGGCGGCCATCCAGTTGGCGGACAGCTTGGTGCGCGCAAGCGATTCCACCGGCGCCGCGCAGAGGTTGGTGATCGCCTCTCCCACCGCCATGCGCGCGCTGGCGGCGGCGTCGATCAGGGCCAGCGGGCTGCGTTCGCCGATCGCCATCGCTTCGCCGGACTGGCCGTGGAAGCCGGCCAGGGTGATGGCGCAGTCGGCCACCGGCAGCTGCCACGGCCCGACCATCTGGTCGCGCGCGGTCAGGCCGCCTACGCTGCGGTCGCCGATGGTGACCAGGAACTGCTTGGCGGCCACCGTCGGATGCGCGAGCACGCGCAGGCCGGCTTCGTGCAGGGCCTCGCCCGGGCGGCCGGCGGCGGCCAGGGCGACGGCGTTGAGCTGGGGCCAGCGGTGCGGCGTGGTGCGCGCGGTATCGCGGTGCATCTTCGGCGGCTTGCCGAAGATCAGGTCCATCGGCAGGTCGATCGGCAGCACGCCGCTCGACAGCAGGGGTCGCGTGGCGACATCGCCTGCGCCCTGCCCCGGGCCCTCGATAGCCGCAGCGGCCGTCACGGTTTCGAGGTGCTCCGTCGCGGACGGCGTCGGCAGCACGTCGTAACCGACCACCAGCCGCTCCTCGGCGGTGGCGTAGCCCACCACCGCAAACGGGCAGCGCTCGCGCCTGCAGAGTGCCGCGAATTCCTCGACGCGCTCCGGCGCGATGCCGAGCACGTAGCGCTCCTGTGACTCGTTGCACCACAGCTGCATCGGCGACAGCGATGGATCGTCGCTGGGCACGCGGCCAAGGTCGACCACCCCACCCACGCCGGAGTCGTGCAGCAGCTCCGGGATCGCGTTGGACAGGCCGCCGGCGCCGACGTCGTGGCACCACTTGATCGGATTGCCGGCTTCGCCCAGCGCCGTGCAGCGGTCAAGGACCTCCTGGCAGCGGCGCTCCATTTCCGGGTTGTCGCGCTGGACGCTGGCGAAGTCGAGCGCTTCGGCGCTTTCGCCCGAGGCCACCGAGCTTGCCGCACCGCCGCCCAGGCCGATCAGCATCGCCGGGCCGCCCAGCACCACCACCGCGTCGCCCGGCGACAGCCGGAGCTTCGTGACCTGGTCGCGATCGATCGCGCCAAGGCCACCGGCAAGCATGATCGGCTTGTCGTAGGCACGCACCAGGCGCTCGCTCTCGGCGAGTTCGAAGCTGCGGAAATAACCGGTCAGGCTCGGCCGGCCGAACTCGTTGTTGAACGCCGCCGCGCCCAGCGGGCCCTCGGTCATGATCTCCAGCGCCGGCGCCATGCGCGGGTTCAGCGCGCGCGGCGCCTCCCAGGGCTGCGGCAGCGAAGGAATGCGCAGGTGCGAGACGCTGAAGCCGACCAGGCCGGCCTTGGGCTTGCCGCCGCGGCCGGTGGCGCCCTCGTCGCGGATCTCGCCGCCGGCGCCGGTGGAGGCGCCCGCGAAGGGCGAGATCGCGGTCGGGTGGTTGTGGGTCTCGACCTTGATGCAGAACGCGCCGTCGCGCTCGGGCCCGGCGCGGTACACGGCACTTTCCGGGTCGGGCTGGAAGCGCCGTGCCGGATAGCCTTCGACCACCGCGGCGTTGTCGCTGTAGGCCGAAAGCGTGTGTTCCGGGGTCTGCGCGTGGGTGTGGCGGATCATCCCGAACAGCGACTGCGGACTGCTGGCGGCCCCGCCCCGGGCCAGCATGTCCTCGCCGTCGATGGTCCACGAGGCGTTGAAGATCTTGTGCCGGCAGTGCTCGGAATTGGCCTGCGCGAACATCATCAGTTCGACGTCGTGCGGGTCGCGGCCCAGCGCGCCGTAGCGCTCGCGCAGGTAGGCGATCTCGTCGTCGGCCAGCGCCAGGCCCAGGCGCTGGTTGGCGGCTTCCAGGCCGGCCAGCGGGATCACTTCGACGGCGCCGCGCGGCGGCACGGTGAACAGCGCCCCGGCGTCCCCGTGCGAGGCCAGCAGCGACTGGGTCATCGGGTCGTGCAACGCCTGTGCCAGCACGGCGGCGACGGCGGGATCGGCCGGCCAGCCGACGATGTCCAGCCGGGTTCCGCGCTCCACGCGCGCTACCGGCAGGCGGGCCCCGCGCAGCAGCTCGGCGGCCTTGCTCGCCCACGGCGACAGCGTGCCCAGGCGCGGCGAGACATAGCGCGTGGTGGCGCCCGGCTCCACCGGCGCAGCGGCGTCGGAGGCCTTGAGGATGCGGTGCAGGGCCGGCCGGTCGATCACTGCGCCGGCGTCGGCGTCGGCAAGCACCCAGTACACATGCCAGGCGCCGCTGATGCGGATGCCGGGATCGATGGACTGCAGGCGGGCCTGGAGGCGTTCGCGCCGGAACGGCGGCAGCGCGGGAGCGCCTTCGAGGACGATCATGACCGGATTGGACCGTGATGGAACGGGCCGGCCATTGTAGCGAAGCCGCGGCGCTGCCGGCGCGCGGCCAGGCGGCTCAGCGGCTGCCGGCGACGCCCGGGGCGGCCGACTCCGGGGCGGCGGCGGGCACCGTGGCGCCGGCGTCCGCGGCCAGCCGGTCCAGCGCGGCGCGAAGATCCGCCGGCGGCATGTAGCCCGGCATCTGCGTGCCGTCGGCGGTGACGATCATCGGCGTACCGGTCAGGCCCACGCGGCGGCCGATGTCGTAATGCCTGGCGACCGGGTTGGTGCAGTCGCTCGCGGGCACCTTGCGGCCCTGCTTGGCGGCCGACAGCGCCGCGCGGCGGTCGGCCGCGCACCACACCGACACCATCTTGCCGAAGTCCTCGCTGGCGGGTCCCATGCGCGGGAAGGCCAGGTATTCGATGGCGATGCCGAGGCGGTTGTATTCCTCGATATCCTCATGGAGCTTCTGGCAGTAGCCGCACTCGACGTCGGTGAACACGCTGACCGTGTACTCGGGATTGGCCGGCGCGAACACGATGCGCTCCGAAGCCGGGATCGTCGCCAGCAGCTCGCGGCGCACCTCGGCCATGCCGGCCTGGCTCAGGTCCTTCTTTTCGCGGACGTCGAACAGCGCGCCCTGCAGCAGGTAGCGGCCGTCGTCGCTGATGTAGACCATCTGCCCGCCGACCACCGCTTCGCGGAAGCCCGGCAGCGGCGCGGCGCCGACGTGGTCGACCTCGATCCGCGGATTGATCGACTGCAGCGCCTGGATCGCGCGCTCCTCGGCCGACCCGGCCGCGGCGCTGGCCAGGCCCTGGCCGCCGGCCGTGGCCGCGCCCGGCGACACTTCGCCTGCCGGGGCATCGCCGGGCGACTGGGCGCAGGCGGTGAGGCTGGCGGCACACAGGAGGAGGGGCAGCAAGGACTTCATTCGCGGTCTCGACTCGACGGTGCCGCCCGGGGTCCGGCGGCTGGCCGGTCATTCTCGCACGCGTCCCGGCGCGGATGGCCCGGCGGCGGCTTCGCGTTGCGCCGGCTTTCAGGCAGGCCGACAGGCCCGCGTCGGCACCGGGCGGCGGGCTTCGCGGGCCTCAGGCGCGCGGATGGTGCTTCGCGTGCAGCCGCTTGAGCTGCTCGCGCGCGACCAGGGTGTAGATCTGGGTGGTGGACAGCGAACTGTGGCCCAGCAGCATCTGCAGCGAGCGCAGGTCGGCGCCGTGGTTGAGCAGATGGGTGGCGAAGCTGTGGCGCAGGCCGTGCGGGCTCACGCGCGCCGGGTCGATGCCGGCGGCGGCCGCGTGGCGCTTCACCGTGGCCCAGAACGCCTGGCGGCTGGGCGGCGCCAGGCGGCGGCCGATGAACAGGGGTGCCTCGCCGCTGTCGTCCACCGGGATCGCGCGGCCGCCGGCCAGCACCGGGCGCGCATCGGCCAGGTAGCGCTCCAGCCAGTGCCGCGCCTCCTCGCCCAGGGGCACGACCCGGTCCCTGCCGCCCTTGCCCGACACCCGCAGCACGCCCTGGCGCAGGTTGACGCCGTTGGCCGCGATCCCCACCAATTCGCTCACCCGCAGGCCGCAGGCGTACATCAGCTCGAGCATCGCGCGGTCGCGCAGGCCGTCGGCACCGCCCACGTCCGGCGCGGCCAGCAGGCGGTCGATCTCACCCTCGGCCAGGGCCTTTGGCAGCAGCCGCGGCAGCTTCGGCGGCTCCAGCAGCGCGGTGGGATCGTCCGCGCGCAGGCCCTGGCGCAGGCGCCAGCGATAGAAGGCGCGAAGCGCCGAAAGCAGGCGTGCGTTGCTTCGCGGCGACCAGCCGCCATGGCTGCGCCACGCCAGGTAGTCGAAGAGATCGCCGCGGCCGGCATCGGCGATGTCGCCGCGGTCGCGCCAGCGCGCGAAGCCGCCAAGGTCGCGGCGATAGCTGTCCAGGGTCTGCCGGGCGGCGCCGGATTCGGCCCACCAGGCATCGATGAAGGCATCGATGGCGCGCGCATCCGCATCGCGCAGCGGCGGCAGCCGCATCGCGCGCGTTCGGCGCTCGGCGGGCGTGGACGCGGACATCGGCCCCAGCTTAGCGGTGCGCGGGCCGCGCCGGCTATCCTGTGGCGATGTCATCCGCTCCCCACGCCGACACCGTACCGCCGGACGGCGCCACCGGCGCCAGCCCCAGCGCCCGCCACGGCGCCTTCATCGGCCGGCGCCTGCTGTCGATGCTGTACGACCTGCTGCCGGTGCTGGCGCTGTGGTTCCTGCTCGGCTTCCTGTTCGCGCTGGGCTACACGCTGGCCGGGCATGCGCCACGCGAGAACATCGCGCCCTGGAGCCCGCTGCAGTGGCTGCTGTGGCTGTGCTGCTGGGTGGTCACCGGTGGCTATGCGACCGTGAGCTGGCGCCGCGGCGGGCAGACGCTGGGCATGCGGCCGTGGCGGCTGCGCATGGTCGCCGCCGACGGCGCCGTGCCCTCCTGGCAGCTGATGTGGCTGCGCTACGCCGTGGCCACGCTTTCGCTGGCGGCGGCCGGGCTCGGCTTCTGGTGGGCGTGGGTCGACCGCGACCGCCTGACCTGGCACGACCGCGTGGCCGGCACGCGCGTCGTCCACGAACGCAAACCGCAGAGGTGAACCCCATGCGCATCGACATCTGGTCCGACCTGGTCTGTCCCTGGTGCTGGATCGGCAAGCACCGCTTCCAGCGCGCGCTCGCGCTGCTTGGCGAAGACGCGCCCGCGGTCGAGGTGCACTGGCATCCCTACCTTCTGGATCCGGACGCCGACGCCACGCCGGTTCCGCTGCGCGATGCCTATGCCGCCAAGTTCGGCGGCGCGGAGCAGGCCGCGCAGATGCTTGCGCGTACCCAGGCCACCGCGCGTGAGGAGGGCCTGCCGATGGACTTCGACCGCGGCCAGGTGCGGGTCACCACCCTGCCCGCGCACCGCCTGATGTGGCTGGCGGCGCGCGAGGGCGATGCCGATGCGGTCGGCGAAGCGCTGTTTCACGCCCATTTTGCCGAAGGTCGCAACCTGGCCGATCCCGGGGTTCTGGTGGCGGCGGGATCCGCCGGCGGCCTCGACGCGGCCCGCGTGCGCGCGATGCTCGCGTCCGACGAAGGCGTGGCGGAGGTCCAGGCCGGACTCGGCCGCGCGCGGGCGATGGGCATCCGCGCAGTGCCGACCTTCGTCATCGATGGCGAACACGGCATCCAGGGCGCGCATCCTCCGGAAGCACTTGCGGAAGCGCTGCGGAAGCTGGCGCCGACGCCCGCCATCGGTAGCGGTGCCGACGGCGGCGCATGCGGCCCGGAAGGCTGCAAGGCCTGAGCGCCCGTCCCGCGGCGGAACCCACGACGCTGCGCGTCCCTGCCCGGGTTGCTCAGACGCTTGCCGAAGCCTCCGCCCCGGCAGCGTCCGGGTCGGCGCCTGCGCGCGGCGGCGCCGGCGCGAACCAGCCGACCAGCGTGCACAGCAGGCCGTAAGCCAGGAACGAGCCGATGCCCAGCAGGTTGCCCAGGTGCTGGCGATCGACCAGCACCAGCTTGGCCAGCACCAGCGCCATCAGCACCGCGCCCGCCAGCCACAGCGTGCGCTGGCCGCGCCGCGATCCCGCGATCCAGCCGCCGACCCCGAGCACGCTCCAGACCACGGTGAGCGCGGTCTGCGCCAGGCTGCTTGACCACAGCCCCTCGCCCCACGGCGCCCCGCCCCAGTGATGCACCGCGCGCAGGGTCACGCAGGTCGCCAGCACGAAGCCGGCCGCCGACACTACGGCGATCCGCCGCCGCGCGAACTCCACCGGTGCCAGCGCCGACCACAGCCAGCATGCGAACAGCCCCAGCGCCGCAAGCTGGGCGAGGTCCAGCGGATTGAGCAGCGGCAGCCAGGGCAGCGGCGCGCTGTCGCCGGCATCGCGCAGGGCGCGCAGCCAGCCCAGGCCCACCACCGCCAGGGACACGCCGAGCAGCGCGCCGCGCGATGCATCGAAACCCGCACCCAGCGGCTGCCGCAGCCAGCGCCAGCGGAACTGCAGCAGCGCGAGCAGGGCCAGCCACGGCAGCGCAGGCAGCGCCAGCTGCCAGCCGCCGCCCAAGGCCTGCGCACGCGCGCACTCACCCGCCGCCAGCGAAAGCACCAGCGGCCACAGCAGCCACCAGGCGAACTGCGCCCAGATTGCAAAGCGTCCGCCATCTCCACGCAGGCTCACCAGGCTCAGCACCCCGCAGGCGGCAAAGAGCAGCCAGGCCGCCGCGCCCCAGCCTGCAAGCGGTTGGCCACGGATCCCGAGCTGGGCGAATGCCAGCGGGGCCGCCAGCACGAACGCGCCGAGCACGGTCAGCGCCAGCGCCGCCGCCGGACGTCGCCGATGCACCAGCGCCGCCAGTACGGCGGTCACCGCCAATGCAGCCAGCAGCACGTCGGCGCTCAGCGCGTACGCGACATGCGCGCCCACCTCGTGCAGCACGTTGCCGCACCACCAGGCCAGGCCCCAGCAATAGAACGCCGCCGCGGCCGGTGATCGCCCGGCACCGCGATACCACCACGCACTGGCGAAGCCGGCCAGCGCCAGAAGCAGCGCACCGGTGAACACCGGATTGGCGAGCGCAGGCGCAGGCCGGGGCAGGTCGGCCACGCCGATGAAAAACGCCACTGCCGCTGCGATCTGGAGACCGGCACCGGTCCATTGCGGCAGCCCACGTTCCTGGCGCAGGCCCAGCCAGATCAGCGCCGCGCCTTCAATCGCGAACACCGCCGCCGTCGCACGTGCCGAGAGCGCCAGCGGCACCGCCAATGTGGCAAAGCCGGCTGCGAGCAGCACGTAGGATTCGCCGAGGAGCGGATGCGGGCCGCGCCGCTGCCACCACGCGAACGCCGCATAGATCGCCGCCAGCCCGAGCGCACACAGCGCCAAGGGCATGCGCTCGCCTTCAAGCAGCGCCGCCTGCAGGCTGAACGCCACCAGCGGCGTGCCGAACAGCATGCAGCCGTCGACCACGTCGCGCCGGCCCGGCGCACGCTTGCGCGCGTAGAGGATCGGCAGCAGCAGGTAGAAGGCGAAAAACAGCAGCAGGAACGGCTGCGTGCTGGCGTATTTGTCCGGGTCGTAGGCAAGCACGCCCCAGGCCACGCCGATGCCCCAGGTGAAGACCCAGCCCAGCAGGTTGAGTTCGCGCCACGGGCGCAGCCAGGCGATCGCGAAGATCGCGGCGTTGAGCAGCGCGTAGTACGAGAACAGCACCACGTGGTTGCCGCTGCCGGTGGACAGCCAGATCGGCGCCAGGAAGCCGGCCAGGATGCCGAGCACCGCCATCGTGCGCGACCCCTGCAGCACCGCCAGCACGCCCAGCGCTGCCACCAGCCCCACGCTGAGCGCGAACGCGGCGCCCGCCGGCAGCATTCCATGGAGCTTGAACGCGGCGAACACCACCAGCAGCAGCACGCCGATCGCACCGCCCTGCACCGCCAGCGCGAAGCTGCGGTGGCTTTCACGCTTGCGCCACGCGAACGCCAGCGCGGCCAGCGCCGCCAGCGCCACCGTCGCCAGGCGCATGCCGATGGGCAGCGTCAGCCAGCCCTGGTCGCTGGCGTACTTGAGCAGCGCCGCCACGCCGGCCAACAGCACCAGCACGCCGACCTTCACCGGCACGTTGCCCTCGGTGAACCAGCGCCTGGCCATCGTGGCCAGGCGATCCAGCGTGGCCGGAGACCCGGGCACGGGCCGTGCCGTTCCGGGAATCGGTTCGATGCGCGGCGGCGGCCGCGGCGGCAGCGCGGCGCCTGTGGGCGCGGCTGGCAGCTTCGGCGTCTCGATGGTGGCCGGCGCGGCGGACGCCCTCGACGCCGCAACAGCCGTCGGCTCAGTGGTCGATCGCGCAGCGGCGGCATGGGCCAGGGTCGACCCGGGCAGCGGCGGCTCCGCCGATCTGGCGGCTGCTGCGGGCGCGCCAGCCGCGGCCCCGCTCCGTGCCGACGCGCGTTGCGCAGCCAGCTCCGTCCATTCCGCCGCGCGCAGTCGCCCCAACTCGCCTTCCAGTTCGTCGACGCGCCGCTTCAGGTTGCCGAGCGCCACAAGCACCACGACCAGCAGCACGGGCACCGCCAATACGGCGAGCGCCAACAGCATGAGCATCGATTCCATTCCCCGGACCCCGCCTCCGCCGCATCCGCGGCCGCCGCTGGAACCTTAACCGACGCGAGCCCCGAAAAAGGAAGGTTCTCACTGGATCGAGGGGACTCTCGGCTGGTTGCTCCGGGAGGGTGAGCGCTGCCCGCCGTGGAGGCAGGGGGGATGCCCAGCCGGAATATGCGCATCCTGCTCCCAGTTCCGGCCGCCGGCCATCCATGGCCGGCTCTGGGCATCCCCCCTGCCTCCA